>CAYYCU010000074.1:0-7916 GCA_964470415.1 uncultured Ruminococcus sp. | reverse complement strand
TCATCAGGCAATCCCACACCATTGGGAATGCGGTATCTTGAATCAGAACATCGCTGACCGCAATCAAATATACCGGGGTACAAACCGCCGCGTAAAAGCATGCCGTAAGCAGCAGGTAAACCGCCAATCGCCGCAACATACGCCGCCTTTGGCAATGTTCAAACAAGGTGAGCTCCATAAAACAATCCTTTCGTGCAAAACGTGATTCTTGTTTTATTATAGCATAGCCGATTCTTGATTTCTTCTTTTATTTGTAAATATTTTTTCCGTTTTTTTATATCCTGATAAAAACATCAATCGGAGGTTTTTGCAATCATGCCGCAAACCGAAAAAGAAGCGCACCAAAACGCCTTTGATTACCGCGCCCTTATGGAATTTGTTCAAACGCAGGTCTCAAAATATCCCTTTGCGGCGTTTGACTACCTCGGAACCAGCATTCTCGGCAAAGGGATTCCCCTCCTCTCACTGGGGCAAGGCAAGCGCACCGTGCTATATGTGGGGGCGCATCACGGAATGGAATGGATAACATCCATGCTTCTTTGCCGCTTTTTGGATGACCTTTGTGTGTTATACGAACATTGCGGTGCCGCCTATCGCATTGAAATTCAAACGCTGTTGGAAACCCATACGCTTTATTTTGTTCCCATGCTGAATGTCGATGGCGTAGATTATCAAATTCACGGCGTCTCCCCGGAAAATCCCATGCGGGAACGCCTGCTACACCTCAACAACGAAAGCGAAAATTTTTCCGATTGGCAAGCCAACGCGCGCGGTGTGGACCTCAATCATAATTACGATGCCGGTTTTCAAAAATATAAAGAATTAGAAAGAAAAAGCGGCATTTTGCAGGGGGCACCTACCCGATACAGCGGAGAGTCGCCCGAAAGCGAACCGGAGGTATCGGCGCTTTGCAATTGGATTCGATACCGTGCCGATTTAAAAGGCATTTTGACACTGCACTCGCAGGGGGAAGAAATCTTTTACAAAAGCCGCGGTCAATCTCTTGCAAGAACAGACGCCGTTGCACGCAGAATGTCCGTCCTGTGCGGGTATCGGCTTGCCGAAGCCGAGGGACCTGCCGCGTTTGGCGGCTTAACCGATTGGTGCATTCAAAAAACGGGCATTCCCTGCTTTACATTGGAATGCGGGCGCGGGAAAAATCCGTTGCCGATAGCGCAGGCATTTCCGATTTACTGTCGGTTGCGGCAGTTGCTGTTTGCATTTCCCACATTGCTTTGAATTTTTTGAATTTTTACCGTCCAAACAATTGACAAAAAAACGGACTTGTGATACAATAACATCATCTTTCAGAAAGGATTATTTAAAATACATATGAAAAAACATTTGATTGGCCTGCAAGCCTCCCCCGCAGACCTTGGATGCTCCATGGAAGAATGCTTTCCGTTGCTGAAAAAATATGGATTTGAATCAACATTTACCAAGCTCGGCACAGCAGAAGAACGCCAAATTTGGGCAGAGCTGACTGCCGCAAACGGACTTTTTTACAGTTCTATCCATGCGCCGTTCAAAAATGCCGCAAAAATATGGAATGATGATTTGGACGGAGAACTTGCCGAAAAAGAATTGCTGGAAAGTGTAGACGCCTGTGCCGAAATAGAGGTTCCGGTTCTGGTTGTTCACCCGTATATCGGCTTTACTCTGCCGTATATCCCAACCGAAACAGGTCTTGCCCGTTTTCGGCGTCTGGCGGAGTATGCCGAAAAAAAGCAGGTTCGCGTTGCCATTGAAAATGTTGAGGGTGAAGAATATTTGGACTATCTTTTAAACGGTTTAAAAAATTATGCTTCCGTTGGTTTTTGTTTGGATACCGGGCACGAGCTTTGCTACAACCGCGGCCGCAATCTGCTTGCCGATTACGGCGACAGGCTGTTCTATATTCACATTGACAGCAACATGGGTGTCACCTCGCCGGACGGCGTCATCACCTATCGCGATGATGCGCACATGCTCCCGTTTGACGGAAAGGTTGATATGGAATATCTTGCCGAACGGCTGAAAAAGTGCAATTATGAAGGCGTTTTGATGATGGAACTCTCTCGCGGCAACCATACAGACCGCCACACCAACGATGTCTACCTCGCCATGACGGACGATCAATATGTGGCAGAAGCTGCCGCCCGCATCAAAAAGCTTCGCGATATGATAGACGGTTAATTGGGTGAACATCTTTTGATAAAAAAGCAATTACCGTAAAAATTTCGTTCCGAAAACATAAAAAAGCAGACGCATTCCGTTACCACTGGAAAACCGTCTGCTTTTTTATCCGTATTTTGCGCTTTCATTTCCGATTTTTTCCAAAGCCAAGCGTTTTCCGATTACAAAAGATGCACAAAATTCAACTTCTTTCATAAAATAATAAAAGAACCGCGCAAAAATTTGTATGAGTCAAAGGAGAAGCAAACGTGAACCAGTATCAAAATTCGGAAAAAGATTTGGCCGTTCCAAATGCAGAAAACAACTCGGATGCAATTTCGACCTATACAGGAAAAGGAAAATTGGCGGTACATGTAACAACCGCACGCGGCTCCATTCCTGTGGAGGGCGCACAAGTTTTTATCCGCAACTATCTGCCTGCAAACCAACCGACCGCAGGCGATGTCATATTTGCACTTGTTACAAACCGCGACGGCAACACCGAACCGGTTATATTACCTGCTCCGCCGCGTACCGATTCTCTGGCACCGACAAACGGCAAGCCTCCGTTTGCCACTTACAATATTGAAATTTATTCGGAGGGATATTCCGCACAGAATTATATCAATGTACCGATTTTTGACGGCATTACCGCAATTCAGCCGGCAGATTTAATCCCTCTGCCGGAAAACGGAAGAACCGACAGCCGTACCCCCGATGACAATCGTTTTTTTGAATCCGGTTCGCCGAATTTGTAAATTATACGTAAGAAAGGATTTCTTTTATGCCGCAACTTCCAACCGTTCCGGAAACCATTACCGTTCATCTCGGTCCGCCCGATTCCGCTGCCGAAAACGTCACCCTCCCCTTTCTGGACTACGTAGCCAATGTTGCGTCCAGTGAAATTTATCCAACCTGGCCGGAAAGTGCAATTCGTGCCAACATATATGCACAGGTTTCCTTTGCGCTCAACCGTGTATTTACGGAATATTACCGTACAAGAGGCTATGATTTCGATATTACCAATTCTACGGCATACGACCAATACTTTGTGCATGGACGCGATGTGTTTGAAAATATTCGTGAAATTGCCGGCGATTTGTTTAACAACTACATCCGCCGTGTAGGAAATGTGGAACCGTTATTTGCTCAATATTGCAACGGGACCACCGTAACTTGCAACGGACTTTCGCAATGGGGCAGCGTAGAGCTTGCCAATCAAGGATACACACCGTACGAAATTTTAACCTATTACTACGGAGACAACATAGAGCTGATACGCAATGCCCCCATTGCCAACATTCAAAGTGCGCCCGAAGTGCCGCTCCGCCTCGGCAGTGCAAACGATGCGGTGCGAACCGTACAAATTCGTCTGAACCGTATTTCTTCCAACTTCCCTTCAATCCCGAAAATCGTGGAAAACGACGGTATTTTCGGAACCGACACGGAAGCGGCTGTTCGGCGCTTTCAAGAGGTGTTTCAATTGACAGCGGACGGTGTTGTCGGAAAGAACACATGGTACACCATTCAAAACATTTATATCGGCGTTAAGCGCCTCAACGATTTGAACTCGGAGGGCATCACACTTGGCGAAGTAACGCAACAGTATCCCGGTGTTTTGGAGACAGGCGCCTCCGGAAACGCGGTTTACAATCTGCAATTTTTTATTGCATACATTTCACAGTTTTACGATACCGTACCGCCCGTTGCAATCGACGGTGTTTTCGGAGAATCCACCCGTTCCGCGGTAGAGGCGGTGCAACGCACCTTTGGTTTGCCCGTTGACGGCATTGTGGGAGAACGCACATGGGATACGCTGTACCGTGCGTATATCGGTATTGTCAACACCGTTCCGCAGGAATATGTAGAAGGCTTTACCGTACCTTACGGCGGCGTTCCGTTGCGCATTGGCGCAGAATCGGAGTCGGTGCGCTTATTACAAGAATATCTAAACTATATCGCACAAACTTATACACAAATTCCGCAAGTCAATCCAACCGGATATTTCGGTCCGCGAACGCAGGAGGCTGTCATCGCTTTTCAAAATCTTACCGGCATTACGCCAACCGGCGTTGTTTCCGCTACCACTTGGACTGCCATTACAGAACTGTACGATTCCATTTACCGCGGTATGCAGTTGCAAGACGGACAGTTTCCGGGCTTTGATGTGGGAAGATGAGACGAAAGGAGCAAATTCCGCCATGAACCATCACGCCAATTATTCCGATGCAATCGAAAATTTACAGCGTTATTTACGTCAACTGTCATTTTGGAATCCGGAAATTCCGGCACCCCCGATAGACGGAATTTGGGAAAGCCGAACAGAAGATGCCTTGCGTGCGTTTCAACGCTTGCAAGGGTTACCGATAACAGGGGTTGCCGACCAAAGCACCTGGAATTTACTTTACGATGAATACCGTATTTCGCTTGCCGAACATTCCCCACCCAACCAAATTTCGGTTTTCCCGTTTGATCCGGAAGGATATATGCTGACACCGGACAGCATTGGCTTTGCCGTTTCTTCCCTGCAATACATGTTGCGTGAGTTGCACTATCATTACAGCCGCTTACAAGACCTGGAAATGACCGGTATTTACGATGCGCCAACCGTAACGGCGGTAAAAGATTTTCAAGAACAAAATCAGCTTTTTCCGGACGGAAACACCGGACTGTTAACCTGGAACGCCATTGCCGACCAATATAATACGCTGTTTTCCAACACACAGGACGAATAATTCCGACAAAAAAGAAAAGCGCCTTTGCATCGGTTTGCAAGATTTTCTTGCATATTGCAAAAGCGTTTTTCTTTTTTACCATTTGTATTTTACGTTATGATACGGCGTACCGACAAAGCCGATTTGCGTAAAGTCTTCCATATTATGACGGATAATGAAATCCATATACGACATCACCATTTTGGCAGTCAACATATAACCTGCCGCGTTTAAATGGCCGGACATATAAAAATTTTTACGGAATTTCTCATCATAAACCGGCGCATATTTTCCAAAATCCATTACATAAGTAAAGGAAAATAATTCTGCAAGCTTATATATTTCTTCGGCAAATTGCAAACGCATGACACTGCGCCGAGCGCTTTCGTCTTCGCTTTTCGGCATGGTCATTAAAAAGAACCGCGCCTTGGGCTGCATTTTTTTATAAGTTGCAATGATACGTCCGTAATAGCCGATTACGGTTGGCTTGCTGTTTTCGGGATGTTCAACATCAACATCTTCAACCGAACCGAATTCAATTGCATCGTTCAACGTTTGCGTAATGTCATTTACACCCAGCGCCATAATATATCCCTGACAAAGCTTATCCGCGTCCCAAAAGCCATGCTGCTCGGCAAAGGAGTTGCAATACTCCCGCGCCGTCATACCGCCGCGGGAAAAATTATAAACTTTACTTCCGATTGTCCTTGCCATGTATTGCCCCCACGAATATTCATAATAATCGTGATAAGTCGTACGTCCGTCTTCGTGCACTGCCTCAAATTCACCGGAAGAAAGACTGTCTCCAATGCAGGCAAGTGTTCGAAAAATACCGCAAAGTCCGCCGTCTGTAACCATCGTATCAAGCGGTTTTTCCTGCGCATTATCAAATTTGTATAATGATTCTATGTCCATATTCCGTTTCTCTTTTCAAAAAATCAGAGAAAGAAAAATCAAACCGATTTTTCTTTCTCTTAAAATTAAAAATTAAGCTTTGCCGACAGAACCGAACAGCTCCATCTTCTCTTTTACGGTAGCCTTAATGGCTTCAAAACCGGGGGCAAGCAATTTTCTGGGATCAAAGCCCTTGCCCTGCAAATCCTTACCTGCTTCGATATACGCACGGGTAGCCGCAGCAAAGGAGAGTTGGCACTCGGTGTTGACATTGATTTTGGAAACGCCCAAATGAATTGCCTTTTTAATCATATCCTCCGGAATGCCTGTTCCGCCATGCAGAACAAGCGGCATTTCCCCAACTTTTTCGGAAACGGCCGCAAGCGTTTCAAAAGAAAGTCCGGTCCAATTTTCGGGATATTTTCCGTGGATATTTCCAATACCTGCCGCCAACATGGTAACACCGAGATCCGCAATCATTTTGCATTCATTGGGATCCGCACATTCGCCCATACCGACAACGCCGTCTTCTTCACCGCCGATAGAACCGACCTCTGCCTCCAAAGAAAGCCCCTTCTCGGCACAAACCTTTACCAGCTCACTGGTCTTTGCAACATTTTCCGCAATGGGATAATGAGAACCATCAAACATAATGGAAGAAAATCCGGCTTCAATGCACTTGTAGCAACCCTCGTAAGAACCGTGGTCCAAATGAAGCGCTACCGGAACCGTAATTTTTAATTCATCAATCATCGCCTTTACCATATTGGTAACGGTCTTGAATCCGCACATATATTTGCCCGCGCCCTCGGAAACGCCGAGAATAACGGGAGACTTCAGCTCTTCGGCTGTTAGCAGAATTGCTTTTGTCCACTCCAAATTGTTAATGTTAAATTGTCCTACCGCATAATGACCTTCTTTTGCTTTGTTAAGCATTTCTTTTGCTGAAACCAACATAAACAAGCCTCCTTAAGCTTTTACATATTTGTAAACATTATATACCAAAATTCTGTAAAAATCAAGTCTTTTTTTCATATCAAATAAAGATTTATAAAAAATTCATTTTCAAAGCGCTTTGGAGCATAATAAAAACAGCTTTAAAAAGGTAGGTGTTAAAATGAACAACCAAAAGCCGGAAATCAAGCACCGTCAAATTACGGAAAATCGCCTGCAACCGTTAATTTTGCGTTTTGCCGCCCCGACAACGGTTGGAATGCTGGTCATTGCCCTTTACAGTCTTGCCGATGCATACTTTGTTTCCGCCCTCGGAACCGAAGCAAGTGCCGCAGTTGGCGTTTCTTTTTCCATTCAAGTACTTTTGCAAGCAGTCGGTTACACGCTCGGCATGGGCGCCGGAAGCTTAATCTCCCGCAGTCTCGGAAAAAAAGAGCCGCATATCGCCTGCGTTTATGCACGCGTCTCCTTTTGGCTTTCACTGATTATCGGAACTTTGATTGCCGGACTCGGCATTGCTTTTGGCGGTGCAATCATCCGTTTTTTGGGTGCAACGGACAGTATTTATAAAGAGGCCATGTCTTATGCGCGTTTTTTGTTTTTGTCCTCCCCGTTTATGTGTGCCACTTTTGTACTCAGCCAGCTCTTGCGCGCCGAAGGAAAAACCGTTTACTCTATGGCGGGATTAGCCGGCGGCAGTTTTTTAAACATCGTACTGGATTGTCTTTTTATCAACAAAACGGAAATGGGCATTGCGGGCGCGTCCCTTGCCACACTCATCAGCCAAATTGTCAGTACTTTGATTCTGATATCGGCTTATATTTTGAAGCAAAGCCAACTGTCGCTTTTTGTTCGTCCGAAATTCCAAAATTTAAAAAAAGCCGGAATCGTCATAACCAACGGACTGCCCTCCGCAGCACGGCAGGGACTGACCACGCTGGCTACGATTTTTTTAAACCGTGCGGCAGGACAGTGGAGCGATGCCGCGCTTGCAGCCATCACCATTGTGGTTCGGCTGTTTTTGTTGGCATTCAGTGTTTGCCTCGGTATCGGACAAGGTATGATGCCGATTATCGGTTATAATTACGGCTGCCGAAAAACCGACAGGGTGCGCTTCACATACCGATTTTCCGTTTTGCTTTCCACTGCTTCCATGCTGTTAATCGGAATTGTCATGTTTGTTTGGGCACCGCAGTTTAT
>CAYYCU010000073.1:4595-7999 GCA_964470415.1 uncultured Ruminococcus sp. | reverse complement strand
TGCAAATACCGACTTGACAAATTTTTGCGTTTATGATATGATTTTTATAAAAGACGGCAGTCTTTTTCCAACGGGTAAAAAAACAGGAAACGGAGTGTGTAAAACCGATGAGAAAACAAAACAAAACTTGGATTAGCTCGGCACATCAGGGATTTGTCGATTCCGATTTACATTCCAATACCTTGGCGGCTTTTTGTTTGGCTGCCCAAAAAGGTGCGGATATGATTGAAACCGATGCAAGAATGACCAAGGACGGGGTTTTAATTTGCAACCACGATGATACGGTAAAAGGATTTGACGAAAACGGCAATGCGGTTGCATACGTTATTGCCGATACCGAATATGCGGTTATCCGAAAAGTCAGACTGTTGAAAGAAAGACCGTTGGAAAATTTTGTTCCAACGCTTGAAGAAGTTCTGCATGCCGCTTATTTTTGGGGAATATGCGTTAATATTGATTTAAAGGAAAAAATGAAAAACGCAGAAACAATCGCACGGCTTGTAATAAAATCCGGTATGCGCGGAAGAGTGGTTTATGCAACCAACGGTGCCGGAGCCGAAGCCATCAATCTCATTTTAAGTGTGGATTCGCAGGCAAGATTTATTGATACCAAAGCAAATTATACAAAAGAAAAATTACAATCCGTTCGGGACTATGGCGCAAAATGCTTTGTATATACCAACGACTTTTCGGCGGAAAACATCATGGAAATACGCCAAAGCGGATGTATGTTGGCTGCAATATCCTTGCATGAGAACAATGCGGAAAGCGCTTTTCAACATCATCCGGACATGGCGGAATATCCCCATACCAGTGATTTTGAAGCCATTGATAAGCGGATATTGGAAGCAGCTTGCAACGGAATACCGTATCATACGTTATAAAAAAATCTCCTATGACAGAATGCAATATCTGCCATAGGAGAAATTTTTACGCAGGGAGAATCCTGCTGTACAGAACCGCGAAAGGGGAGACGAATGCGTTTTTAATGCTTACGGAAGCGTTGCTTTTTGCCGTCCGTACGGATTAAAAAAGCTGATTCGGATACAGTCCTTTTTTGTGCAACAGCGCCAGCTCTGCCGCCACGGAGTCGCGATCCGCCTGATAGGTAATTCCAAACCAACGGTCGGGAGACGACTTTGCCAATACCGATATTTTTTGCTCCTTTAAAAAGTCGTTTACCATGACCGGGAGCAGACATTCACCCTTGATGTCGTCTGCTTTTAAATTATATATAAAATTCTCAAAATATGCCGTCATGTTGTTTAGAATATCGGGGTGGAATCCCCAAATATTCATGGAGACCAGCTCTTGCGGATCCAATCCGCCGTATTCGCCTACAATGCGATGATCTTCCTCATAATGAATGTCATGTGTTTCGTCCACTTTTTGCAAATATCCGCGCTCTATGTCGCAAATTCCGCGCGTAACGCCGCCGTTTTCGCTCATGGTATTGCCCAAAATGTAGGGCACCATGCATGCCTCGTGTGCATCGGCAAGACGAATCAGCATGTTGTGCATAATACAAAAGGATTCTTTTCCGTAGTAATCATCGGCATTTACGGTAGCAAAAGGGGTTTGAATCTGTTCTTTTGCACAGAGAACGGCATGAACGGTTCCGAACGGCTTGGTGCGCTCTGCGGGAACGGTGTACCGAGGCGGCATGGAATTGTTGCCTTGAACCGCATAATCCACGTGTATACCGCGCTTTTCCAGCTTCTTTCCGATTCCGTTTTGAATGATTTCCACCATGTTTTCTTTTAAAATAAAGACAATTCGTGAAAATCCGGCTTCTATGGCATCGTATATGGAATATTCCATCAAAATTTCACCATGAGGGCCGACTTGAGAGATTTGCTTGTTTCCGCCAAATCGCGTGCCAAGCCCGGCCGCTAAAATTACGAGAGTAGTATCCACAACGGGTGCCTCCTTTAAAGAGTGGTTTTGTATATTATATATCTTTTTTTGCATTTTGTCAAGAGTCAACCGTGTATGCACCTCCGCTAACCGTGTATGCACCTTTGCAAACGCCGCCTGTTCGCACTTTTGAGCGAAATTTCATTAACATTTTTGAAAAAAGCAAAAAATTACTTGCAATCCATGTATAAAAATGATATAATTTAAATTGGTATATTTTCCGCAGAAAGGAATGAACATATGACAGATAACAAAAAGCAAGCCGCATCTGCAAAGCCGGCGCGGCAACCGGAGAACCTGCTGGATGATTTTGGTGTCAAACCCAAAGCCCAACCGACCGTTCCGGACGAGGCAGATGTAAAAAAAGATAAAGTTGCACTTTCCGATTCGACCGTTCCGGCGACAGACAGTCGGAGCACTGCACGCGGCCGCAGTCAAGCTACAAAAAAGGCAGGGGAGACAAGCATTGGCAGTCAACCGGTAAAAAAGACGTCCGCTTCCAAAAATGCAACGGTTGTGAAAAACACGTCCGAAAAAAGCACCGATGCCAAAGAAGCCGAAAAGAAGAAACCTGTATCGGATCCTGTTGTTGCCACCACGGCTTCACCGGTAGCTCGAAAAGAAAACAAAGCAAAGGATCCTGCAAAAAAGAACGCAGAGGCGCCTGCGGTTCCGCGTTCGGCAAAACCCGCACACCGCGTCATGCCCTATGTGTTGCTTTTGCTTGCCGTATTTATAGGCGTTTCGCTGTTGCTGAATCTTCTTTGCAACCGTGATAACAGCCTTGCAACCAATCCGTCCGCACATTGGATGGGATTGGTCGGGTATTATATTTGTTACGGCCTGTTCAGTACGTTCGGTCCTGCGGTTTTTGTGTTGCCGCTTTTGTTGCTCAATTTGGCCTTTTTCTGGAAACAGTATATCGACCGACGTGTTACCGTCTCCAAAATTGCGGCATCGCTTCTGTTTTTATGCGTATTGTCTACGGTGATTCATGTTTTTTGCATGATGTATGATCCCAATATCCGCTTTAATATGACGGCGACAGACCTGATAAAATACGGTTCCCGCATGACGGGAGGCGGATTGATTGGCGGTAAATTGGGATATTACGCATATACCTATTTCAGTTTTATCGGTTCGGTCATTCTCGGATTTTCATTGCTTACACTGTCGCTGTTTTATTTTCTCGGCATGGCACCGCAAAACGTATGGGATGCATTGCAGGTGCGCCGTCTTGCCCGTGCCGAACGCCAAAAGAGCGTAAGTGAAGAGGACGCGGAGGAAGCACGCAACAAGGCTGAAATGGATGAAAAAATACGCAGAGTAACGGGAAAGCAACAATCCGCAAAAAACGTGAATGCATCTTCCGATGGCGCGGTGGAAGTGATTGAGCCTGCACCTGCCAAAACGCCGGAGGACAAGCTGGCACCTATGCCGTTGCCGCGAATCGATCCGAATGACGGTTCACGTCCGTTTGTTCCGCG
>CAYYCU010000073.1:0-4495 GCA_964470415.1 uncultured Ruminococcus sp. | reverse complement strand
GGTATCGGCGTCTCCCGTTAAAAACCAAGATGTCGCAGTGGATCCGATTTTTCCAAAAAACAACGAAGCAAAGCTGGTTCGCAAAATTCCCAAAGAGGATCGCGACTTCGATTTAAAAAATGTATTTGTTGATTTGGACGACAAAGAGGAACATCGGCCAAAACATGTGCCGGTTCCGCCGGAAGTTCCGCTTACCGGTTCTCGGCGCACGGCGGGGCAGGTTGTGCCGTCTGCCGCATCGTCGGCAGTCCGTCCGTCCGTAAAGAAGCCGCTGCAGGAAGGCGCTTCGGTTCGCCCGTCCGTGCGTGTGGGGGCTTCCGTCAATTCCACCGCGGCAGGCAAACCTGTCGTTCCGCAAAGCGGCGAGAAGAACAAGCCGGTGTTCCGTCAAGCCGATCGCTCCGTAAAAAAAGAATACGGATTGAGCAGTGAGGAATTTGAACAGCTTGAGGCAAAACAAAATCTCACATCCAAGCCGAGCGCATCGGCAAAAAAGCCAATGGCTCCCGTTGTCGAAAAGAAAGTCCATTCCAAGCCGGAGCCGCAAAAGAAGTATGTATTTCCGCCCGTTTCCTATTTGCATCCCGGCGAACCCATGACAGAAGAAAACCGCGCGGAAATACAAGCCAGTATGGATCAGCTTGCCGCCACGCTTGCAAGCTTCCATGTTCGGGTACAGGAAATCAATTATTCTTGCGGTCCTACTGTTACACGGTATGAAGTCATTTTGGCGGCAGGTGTCCGTGTGCGTACCATTACGGGACTTTCGGATGACATTGCACTGGCTTTGCGTTCTTCCGGCGGTGTGCGTATTGAAGCCCCCATTCCGGGCACGAATGCCGTTGGAATTGAAGTTCCAAACAAAACCCGCAGTATCATTTATTTGCGCGATTTGATAGAATCCAAGGCTTTTTCCGAGTCCAAAAATAAACTGACAGCCTGTCTCGGTGCCGACATTGCAGGTCAGCCACTGATTTTTGATATTGCAAAAATGCCGCACCTTTTGATTGCGGGTACCACGGGAAGCGGTAAATCGGTTTGTATCAACTGTATCATCATGAGCTTGCTTTACAAGGCGCGCCCCGATGAAGTGAAGTTGATTTTGATTGATCCCAAAAAGGTTGAGTTCAGCATTTATAAAAACATTCCGCATTTGATGGCTCCCGTTGTCACGCAGCCAAAAGACGCCGCAGGTGCATTGCAGGCCGCCGTGGAAGAAATGGAACGCCGATTTGAAGTTTTTGAAAGTGTTGGCGTACGCGATTTGAAGGGCTATAATGAAATTACGGCAAACGATCCCGATATGCCGTTTATTCCACAGATTGTAATCATTATTGATGAGCTCGCCGATTTAATGATGACTGCCAAAAACGAGGTTGAAACCGCAATTTGTCGAATTGCGCAAAAGGCGCGTGCGGCAGGCATGCATTTGATTATCGGTACCCAGCGTCCGTCTGCCGATGTCGTTACGGGTTTGATTAAGGCAAACGTTCCTTCCTGCATTGCCTTTGCCGTAAAATCTCAAGTGGATTCGCGCGTGATTTTGGACCATGGCGGAGCAGAAGCTTTGACCGGGCGCGGAGACATGCTCTTTGTTCCGATTGGCTCTATGCGGGATACCCGTGTACAGGGCGCTTTTGTGGACGATAAAGAGGTGGAAAAGATTTGCGAATTTATTCGTGCTACAAACGGAACGGCACAGTATGACGAGCGGTTTATTTCCAAACTGAAAGAGCTGGCAGCGCAATGCGGCAATAAGGGACGCGGAAGCGATGATGCGGTTCCTGTCGGAAACGACGGTGAAAAGGGAGATGATCCCAAATATGCCGATGCAGTACGTGTGGCAATTGAAGAAAATCGAATTTCCACTTCGTTGCTTCAACGAAAGTTGGAGGTTGGTTACAGCCGTGCCGCAAAATTGATTGACCGTATGCAGGCAGAGGGAATTGTATCGGCTCCGGACGGTTCCAAACCGCGTAATATTCTCATTTCCAAGGAGCAATATTTGGAGCGTTTCTTTGACCGACCGGACGGGGAACAGTAAGTATTGCGAACGATAAAAGGCAGGTACATAGCGAAGTTCTATGTATCTGCCTTTTTCGGGAATTACGGCTGCAAAAATACAACCGATTTTTATGTCCGCTTTTTATTCCAAAAGTCCGTATTCCATTTGTTCCATATATTCTTTAAAACTCATACCAAAGGTGTCTTCAAAGTAAGGATCCAAAATTGCATACAGCTGTTCATCGCTTACGGTGTTCATACAAATTTCAAAGACGAGCATGCAGAGGAAAAATACAATTCCGATAATTGCCATAATCAGTCCCGCAATTGCCATGGGAGGCATTTTTCCGCCGTTGTCGCGCTTTGCAAGAATTGCCATGACAATGGAGACTGCGGAAAGCACAATGGCAATATAGTAAAAGCAACAACACAAACAGCAAACAACCAGCGCCGCAATTCCCAAACAAAGAGAGGCGATTGCAAAGCCTTTTGCGTGGCCTGTCGGTGGCATTTGACCGGGCTGTTGTTCAAATGAGGAAAAATCGTTGGTTGGAATGGAGTGATAATCTTGGTTCATGACCGGTTCCTTCTTTCGTTTTTCTTTATTGTAACACACTTTTTTCAAAAATGCAATATTTTTATTGAATTTAAAAGCCTTTTGTGATAAAATAAAAGAAAAAAACGGGAGAGGAGGCATTGCATGAAAATTCACGGTAAATCGGCAAAGATTTATTTGAGTCTGCACGCCGCTTTGATATTGGCACTTTTTCTTTTTCCCGTTTATCAAAAGCTTGCAAAAATGCTTTCGAATTTTTTGTCGGGCTGTTTTTTGCATGACCGCCTTTTTTTGTACTGTCCTCTCTGCGGCGGAACGCGCGCACTGTCCGCTTTTTTGCATCTCGATTTTCGTCTGGCATGGCAATACAATGCGCTTGTTACCGTTATGCTGTGTTTTGCTATTGTGTTGGATGTTGTTGCATTGATTCGGTTGTTGCGCGGCAAACAAAAACTGTTGCCGTTGCCGGAGCGGTTTTGGATTGTGTTGGTAATATTGATGCTTTTGTATGGGATTTTAAGAAATTTTTTGATGATTGCATACGGTTATGATCCGGTCGGTGACTTGGCTTGGTTTTGGCAGGCAATTCGTTCCGGAGGCAATTGAAAAAAAGAAAAGTAAAAACGAAAAGTCGGTGCATACTAATTTATGTACCGACTTTTTTTGGAGGCGATTATGCGGGTTTTACATGTCATCAGTGATCAAAATATCGGCGGAGCCGGCGTTTTGCTGACCACGCTTTTGCGTAATTTTAATCCAACACGGGTTCAAAGCACGGTGGCGTTGCCGAAGGGAAGCGCATTAAAGCCGCGCGTGGAAGCTTTGGGAGTGCCTACCTTTGCGTTGACGCATCCGTGCGACCGATTTTCTTTGCGTTCGATAAAAGAATTAAGAAAAATTATGTTACGGGAACAGACGGAAATTGTTCATGCCAATGCCGCACTTTGCGCAAGGATTGCCGGACGGCAAGCGCATGCATTGGTGTTGCATACCAGGCATTGTTGCTTTCCGCCCGCACGATTTTGGAACTTTCACACGGTACGCATGCTTGGCGGTGCATGGAATCGCGCACTTTCCGACAGGGTAATTGCAACGGCAGAGGCCGCAGCGGAAAATTTGAGAGTCTATGGCGTCAAACCGGAACAAATTGATATTATCCCAAACGGCTCGGAAGCGGTGCGTGAGATTGAAGAAGCGGAACGCATGGATGCTTATAAAGCTTGGAATTTTCGGCCGCATGATTTTACGGTTGGCATTTCCGCGCGTTTGGTTGCATGCAAAGGACACGACACTTTTTTGCGTGCGGCAAAGCTTTTGATTGAGGCGGCACCGCATATTCCGTTCGTTTTTTTGATTGCGGGGGAAGGGGAACAACGCATTTTGCTGGAAGCCATGGCAAAAGAACTTCAAATATCCAATCGGGTACGTTTTTTGGGATTCGTTTCGGATATGGCGATTTTTTATCGAATGCTCCGTGTCAATGTCAACTGCTCGTCCGGGACCGAGACCTCCTGTTTGGCACTTTCCGAGGGGATGAGTGCGGGGGTACCCATGGTGGTTAGCGATTACGGAGGCAACCGCGCCATGATAGGAAACGGCGAGGCCGGATTGTTGTGCGAGGTTGGGAACGCCGAAGCATTTGCAAATTCCATTTTGCAAATTGCTTGCAATCCAAAATTGGAAGCCGCCATGCGTTGCGCCGCCAAAGAGCGTTATTTAAAATATTACACGGCTGCCGCAATGACCGAAGCGGTGACGGAAGTATATGAAAAAATGATGTATCCTCAAAGCGCTACGAGCTTGCTTGAGTGAAAACGGTATTGCGGTAAAAACTTTACCCACCGCTTGTGGTTGCAAAGGGCTGGCAATGCCCGTCCTTCTATGTAAAATCACTTAAAAACGTCTCTTAAAATCCGCCAATCGTCCGAATGAATA
>CAYYCU010000072.1:3730-8027 GCA_964470415.1 uncultured Ruminococcus sp. | reverse complement strand
AGGGCAATGTCGTTTACAATTTCTTCGCCGGGACGTCCGGCCAAGGTGGGGACGCTGTCCTGCGCTATGATTTCAAATTTTTCATTTACAATTCCGGCGGCGATGTTGGTTCCGCCAAGGTCAATGCCGATACGGTACATAATGGTTTGAATCCTTTCGTTTTGTTTGCAATTTGCGGATACGCTTTTTTGTTATATTTATTATAAAATATTTTTCAAGATTCGTCAAGAGGTTTGCCAAAATAATATGAAAATTCATTGCACAGTATATTTTTTAAAATCTTTTATTAACCTATTGACAAGGTAGGAAATACATGGTATAATAATACCAACCTAATTAGTAGGAATATCGGAAGGAACTTATAAACCATGTCAAAATATCAATTTGAAACATTGCAGATTCATGCGGGACAGGAAACGCCGGATTCCGCAACAGATGCACGTGCGGTGCCTATCTATGCCACTGCTTCATATGTATTTTCCGATTGCGAACATGCCGCCGCGCGGTTTTCACTTTCGGAGGCGGGGAATATTTACGGGCGGCTGACCAATTCCACGCAAGAGGTATTGGAAAAACGCGTTGCGGCATTGGAGGGCGGTGTTGCGGCGCTGGCGTTGGCATCGGGGGCGGCGGCAATTGCCTACACGTTGCAAGCGCTCGGTCAAAACGGAGGACATTTTGTTGCCCAAAAAACGATATACGGCGGCAGCTATAATTTGCTGGCGCACACGCTTCCCGGCCTCGGTATTACGGCAAGCTTTGTCAACATTCACAAGCTTGACGAGGTAGAGGCAGCAATTCGGGAGAACACCAAAGCGATTTATGTGGAAACGCTCGGCAATCCAAACAGCGACATTCCGAATTTAGACGCCCTGGCGGAGCTGGCACATCGGCACGGGTTGCCTCTTGTGGTGGATAATACCTTTGGTACACCATATTTCATTCGTCCGATTGAACACGGCGCGGATATTGTCGTCCATTCCGCAACCAAGTTCTTGGGCGGACACGGCACAACATTGGGCGGTGTCATTGTGGATTCCGGCAATTTTGATTGGTCGAAAAGCGGACGCTATCCGGCAATTGCAGAACCGAATCCGAGTTATCACGGGGTTTCCTTTGTACAAACGGCGGGAGCCGCGGCTTTTGTTACTTATATTCGGGCGGTTCTGCTTCGCGATACCGGTGCAACCATTTCTCCTTTTGCGGCTTTTTTGCTTTTGCAGGGGATTGAAACGCTTTCTTTGCGCATGGAACGCCATGCGGAAAACACTCGTAAAACGGTTGCGTTTTTGGCATCGCACCCATTGGTGGAACGGGTAAATCATCCGTCTCTTTCCCATCACCCAAACCATGCGCTTTACAAAAAATATTTTCCGAATGGCGGAGCATCCATATTTACGTTTGAGATAAAGGGCGGCGTAAAAGAGGCACATCGGTTTATTGATAATTTGGAAATCTTTTCGCTGCTTGCCAATGTTGCGGATGTAAAAAGTCTTGTCATTCATCCCGCAACCACCACGCACAGTCAGCTTTCTGAGGCGGAATTGGCAGACGGGGGAATTTACCCCAACACCGTGCGCCTCTCTGTCGGAACCGAGCACATTGATGATATTTTGGCAGATTTGCAAAAGGGATTTGATGCAATCAAAATGATATAATAAAAGACTTAAGGGGAATGTTATGCAAGTTTATTTGGATAATGCCGCAACAACCAAAATGAACCAAGCGGCAATTCGTGCGATGCTTCCGTATTTGGATACCTTTTTCGGAAATCCGTCCAGTTTGCATTCGGCAGGTCAGGCCGCGGCCGAAGCGTTGGCAGATGCAAGAGCACGGATTGCAAGATGTATCGGTTGCAAGGCAGAGGAGATTCTGTTTGTTTCGGGCGGCAGCGAAGCAGACAACCAAGCCATTCTGTCCGCCGCCGGGCGCGGTGCCAAAATCGGCAAAAAGCACATTGTTTCCACCGCCTTTGAGCATCACGCGGTTTTACATACCTTGGAAAAATTGCGCAAAGAAGGCTTTGAAATTACATTGCTCGATGTTCACGAAAACGGGATTGTTTTACCCGAACAGGTGGCGGCGGCCGTTCGCGCAGATACCTGTCTTGTCAGTATTATGTATGCCAATAATGAAATTGGCACCGTTCAGCCGATTCGGGAAATCGGTGCTGTTTGCAGAGAAAAAGGCGTGGTATTTCATACCGATGCGGTACAGGCGGCAGGGCATTTGCCGATTCATGTACAGGAACAAAATATAGATATGCTTTCTCTTTCGGCACATAAATTTCACGGGCCGAAAGGCGTTGGCGCACTGTATTGCAAGAAAGGGATTCCGCTGATTCCCCTGATTGAGGGCGGAGCGCAGGAACGCGGAAAGCGTGCGGGAACCGAAAACATTCCCGCTGTTATGGGAATGGCGGCGGCGCTGGAGACAGCTTGCGAAAAAATGGAGCAAAATACAAGAAAGATTCTTTCCATGCGGGAATGCTTGATTGACGGCTTGTCTCAAATACCGCATTCTGTTTTGAACGGCGACAGACAGCACCGCTTACCGGGCAATGTCAATTTTTGCTTTGAGGGCATTGAAGGGGAGTCGCTTTTGCTGTTGCTTGACGATAAGGGCATCTGCGCTTCGTCCGGTTCTGCCTGCACATCCGGCTCTCTGGATCCGAGCCATGTATTGCTTGCAATCGGCAGGTCGCATGATATTGCACACGGTTCGCTGCGGTTGAGCCTGTCGGAGGACAACACCTTGGAAGAGATTGAATATACGGTAGAAGCGGTCAAGGAGGCTGTTGCGCATTTGCGCAATATGTCGCCGATTTGGCGCGATTTAATGAACGGCAAAAAGAATTTTATAATTAAGTGAGGATTTTATTATGGCGCTGTACAGTGAGAAAGTAATGGATCATTTCAGAAATCCGCGCAATGTAGGGGTGATTGAAAATGCCGATGGTGTCGGCGAGGTCGGAAATGCCAAGTGCGGTGATATTATGAAAATTTATTTGAAAGTTGAAAACGGAATCATTGCGGACATAAAATTTGAAACCTTTGGTTGCGGTTCGGCAATTGCGTCCAGCTCTATGGCAACGGAATTGATTCGCGGCAAACCGCTGTCGGAGGCGCTGACCTTGACCAACCGGGCAGTGGCCGAAGCTTTGGACGGCTTGCCGCCGCACAAGCTGCATTGTTCCGTGTTGGCAGAAGAGGCAATCAAAAAAGCGGTGCAGGATTATTATGACAGAAACGGTATCGCATACGATGGTACTCAATTTTCTCAATGTGAATCTTGCGGGCATTGTTGTGAAAAGGAAATGCCTTAAACGGAAATGCACAAATTGCTTGATTTATTCACAGTTCGGGTGTATAATAAGGGGCAAAGCATAAAAAGAGGAACCCACATATGAAGATTATTGATATTATCAACCGTAACCGTCCGTCCCTTTCGTTTGAGGTCTTTCCGCCCAAAACGGAAACCGCTTTTGAAAACGTTCGGCGTGCCGTTGAGGAGATTGCGCGCCTCCGCCCGTCATTTATGAGTGTAACGTACGGAGCGGGCGGCGGAACCGGTCGGTACACATTGGATATTGCAAAAAATACGGAGGCGCAGTATGGCGTTCCGATGCTGGCGCATTTAACCTGCGTCTCCTCCACCAAACAGACCGTAAAAGAAAAAATCGAGGAAATGAAACGTGCGGGAATCAAAAATGTAATGGCGCTTCGCGGGGACATTCCGGAGGCATTGCAGCACGAAAACCGTGCGGACTGGGATTACCGTTATGCGGTGGATTTGATAGCGGAATTGCGTGAAGCGGATGCGGATTTTTGTATCGGCGGCGCATGCTATCCCGAAATTCACCCGGAAAGCGCCAATCAAAAAGAAGATATTCATTATCTTTGCGAAAAGGTTGCGGCGGGGTGTGATTTCTTGACCACGCAGATGTTTTTTGAAAACAATTTGCTTTACAATTTTTTGTATAAAATCCGCGAGGCGGGCATTACCGTGCCGGTGATTCCCGGAATTATGCCCATTACCAACGCCAACCAAGTGGCACGTGCAATCAAGCTTTCCGGTTCCTTTATGCCGCAACGGTTTAAAAGCTTGGTGGATCGGTTCGGTTCCAATCCTGCCGCTATGAAGCAGGCGGGAATTGTGTATGCAACGGATCAAATCATTGACCTTTACGCAAACGGAATTACCAATGTTCACGTTTATTCTATGAACAATTCCGATGTTGCCGCTCAAATACAGCGCAATTTATCGGCTATTTTGGAAAAATGAGTATGGTATCGGG
>CAYYCU010000072.1:0-3630 GCA_964470415.1 uncultured Ruminococcus sp. | reverse complement strand
GCTCAAATACAGCGCAATTTATCGGCTATTTTGGAAAAATGAGTATGGTATCGGGAAGAAAAACATATCCGGCGCTTCCGTTTTGCAAAAAAGAAATTTTGCGATATGCAGGCTGTCCGCAGACGGACAGCGCAACGGGAGCATTGCTTTCCGCATGTATCGGAGAAATGCAAAATCAATGTGCGGGGAGAGTTTGTTATCGAATTTTGCCCGTTGCGCAATGCGGGGATGTTTGCGATTTTTCGCTGTTTCGCTTCCGTTCCCATCAACTTGCTCTGCGTTTGACGGGGTGTGAGAGCGCATTGTTTTTTGCCGCCACGGTCGGCGTGGAGACGGATCGGCTGATTGCAAAATACGGACGGATTTCACCTGCAAAAGCATTGCTTTTGCAGGCAATCGGCGCACAGCAAATCGAGGCGCTGTGCGATGCCTTTTGTTCCGATGCGGAACGCTTGCTCGGCAAAACGCTTATGCCGCGATTCAGTCCGGGATACGGAGATTTGGCAATCGAGACGCAACGCGATATTTTTGCGGTGCTTGATTGTGAAAGACAGATTGGGCTGACATTAAATGACAGCTTTTTAATGTCACCGTCAAAGTCGGTTACGGCAATTGTCGGAATTGGCGGAGCGGCATCTGCGGACATCGGCTTGTATAACGGATGTTCCGTGTAAATTTGTAATTTCAGAGGTATCGTATGAATTTCAGAGAATATTTTCAGCGGCATATTGTGTATTTGGACGGCGGTATGGGGACGCTTTTGCAGGAAAGCGGACTCACCCCAGGCGAGCATCCGGAAAAATGGAATCTGACGCATCCGGAACGGATTGCCGCCATTCATCAAGCCTATTTTGAGGCGGGGAGCAACGTGGTGTGTACCAACACCTTCGGTGCCAATGCGCTCAAGTTTTCCTCCGATGAATTGGACACGATTGTCAAAGCAGCCGTTGATAACGCAAAACGTGCAAGGGATTCCGCTGTTTCCCCAACCCCGAAATTTGTTGCATTGGATGTCGGTCCTTTGGGCCGGTTGCTAAAGCCCTTGGGCGATTTGGATTTTGAAAAAGCGGTCGGCCTCTTTTCGGAAACCGTGCGGTTGGGTGTAAAATACGGGGTGGATTTGATTTTTATTGAAACCATGAACGATTGTTATGAAACCAAAGCGGCTTTGCTTGCCGCAAAGGAAAGCTGTGATTTGCCTGTTTTTGTCTCCAATGCTTACGGGGAGGACGGTAAGCTGATGACAGGTGCCACCCCGGCGGCAATGGTTGCCATGTTGGAGGGAATGGGCGCCGATGCGATTGGCGCAAACTGTTCGCTCGGTCCGCGTCAATTGCGCGGTGTTGCCGAGGAATTGCTTCGCTGTGCCTCCGTCCCCGTCTTTTTAAAGCCCAATGCCGGGCTTCCGAGAGTACAGGACGGCAAAACGGTATTTGATGTGACGGCAGACGCGTTTTCCGATGAAGCGGCACAGCTGGTAAAAAAAGGCATGCGCGCCGTTGGCGGTTGTTGCGGTACAACGCCGGAATATATTCGGGCGCTTGTTAAAAAAACGGTCGGATCGGCACCTTTGCCGGTTGTCCCCAAACAGACCACGGTGATTTCTTCCTATACGCACGCGGTGGAATTTGGCAGATTGCCCGTTTTGATTGGCGAGCGCATCAATCCAACCGGAAAAAAGCGCTTTCAGCAGGCCTTGCGGGAACACGATATGGATTATATTTTATCGGAGGGTGTCAGCCAGCAGGAAAGAGGCGTCCGCGTTTTGGATGTCAACGTGGGGCTTCCCGGCATTGATGAGAGAAAAATGCTGACGGAAACCGTTTGCGAGCTCCAGGCGGTACTGGATTTGCCGCTGCAGTTGGATACCTCCGATATCGGTGCAATGGAAGCGGCACTGCGCCGTTATAACGGAAAAGCCATGATAAATTCCGTGAACGGAAAGGCGGAAAATATGGCGGCGATATTTCCGCTGGTTCAAAAATACGGCGGCGTGGTTGTGGCTTTAACGCTGGATGAAAACGGCATTCCGAGCACATCGGAAGGCCGTGTAAAAATTGCCGAAAAGATTTTAAAAACGGCGGAAGCGTACGGAATTCCCAAAAAAGATATTGTGTTTGATACCTTGGCAATGACGGTCAGCGTTGACAGCAATGCGGCAAATTCCACATTGCGTGCGCTCAAAACCGTTCGGTACGAGTTTGGATGTCAGACCTCTCTCGGCATTTCCAATGTTTCTTTCGGATTGCCGAATCGAGATGCGGTAAATGCTGCGTTTTTTGCAATGGCTTTGGAAAACGGGCTTTCTGCCGCAATTATGAATCCCTATTCCGCGGACATGATGAAAACTTACTATGCGTATTGTGCCTTAAAGGGATTGGACGAAAACTGTGCGGCATATATTGAGGTGGCTTCAGCCTTTGCGGCAACGACCGCGGCGATACCGCCTGCAAATGTTCCCAAAACCGCTGCGGAATATGCATCGGAATTGCAACGTGCCATTATGAAAGGTTTTCAGGAAAAATCTGCAGAACTGACCGCACGGCTGTTGGAAAAAACACAGCCCTTGGATATTGTCAACAATGAAATTATTCCATCTCTGAATGCCGTTGGAAAAGGCTTTGAAGAAAAGACGGTTTATTTACCGCAGCTTTTAATGAGCGCGGAGGCGGCAAAAGCGGCTTTTGAGGTGATAAAGCGGCATTTGTCCGGCACCGGGCAAACAAGCGACAGAGGCGTATTTGTGCTTGCCACCGTTCATGGCGATATTCACGACATCGGCAAGAATATTGTAAAGCTTTTATTGGAAAATTACGGCTTTCGGGTGGTAGACCTCGGCAAAGATGTGCCGCCCGATGTGATTGTGGAGGAAGTTGTCAGACTGCATGCTCCGCTGGTTGGCTTGAGCGCTTTAATGACCACAACCGTACCGGCAATGGAGCAAACCGTCAAGCTGCTGAAGGCAAAGGCACCGTGGTGCAAGACCGTTGTGGGCGGCGCAGTGCTTACGCAGGAATATGCACAGCGTATCGGTGCCGACCGATATGCGAAAGATGCAATGGAAACGGTTCGCTATGCCGAAGAAATTTTGAACGGAGGAACGACTTTATGCTGATTTCCACAAGAGGAAGATACGCGCTTCGCGTGTTGATTGACCTTGCCGAAAACGGCAACGGTGCATACATTCCGATGAAAGATATTGCCGCACGGCAGGCAATTTCTCTCAAATATTTGGAGCGCATTATTCCCGTGTTATCCAAAAACGGCATTATTGAGGGCGTACAGGGAAAGGGTGGCGGATATCGCTTGATTCCTGCGCCGGAGGATTGTAAAATCGGAGACATTTTGCGCTTGACCGAGGGCGATTTGGCACCGGTTGCCTGCTTGGAGACGGGCGCGCAACCGTGCGGCAGAACCTGCACCTGCCGTACTTATCCGCTTTGGGTTGAATTTTATCGGCTGGTAAACGAATTTTTTGACGGAAAGACGCTGGCGGATGTTCTTCAAAAAAACATCGGAGAAACGCCATCGGTATAATGAAAAAACGGCACTGATTGCGGTGCCTTTTTTCATTCTTTTTCTATTGGACTTGACAAAAACGCTTTTTGGTGTATAATATAAAGTGATAAA
>CAYYCU010000071.1:4572-8034 GCA_964470415.1 uncultured Ruminococcus sp. | reverse complement strand
CTGCTTTCGGAATATCCGCTTTTTCCGCATCGCGCGCATTGGCAAGCATAAGCTTTAGCCGGTTTTCCTGATTGACCTGCGTTGCGCCCGGATCATAGTCAATTGCCACAATGTTGACGTTCGGCAATTTTTCTTTAATCGGCTTCATCATGCCCTTTCCGCAAATATGATTGGGCAAGCATCCGAAAGGCTGTGTACAAACGATATTGTTGATACCGCTGTCGGCAAGCTCCAACATTTCCGCTGTCAACAGCCAGCCCTCTCCCATTTTGGTTCCGTGATGAATGCATCCTTCCACCAAGGAAGCCGTATGCGGGAAAGGCGTTGGCGTACGGAAATCGCTCTCTTCCTGCATAATCTCGATTAAATCGCGCACCTTTTTATTCAGAAAGCGGTATGCAATCCGATAGATTTTGGCAGACAGTTTATGAATGCCGTACAAACGCGCGTCCTCCATATTGTTATAAACCGTATATAAGCAAAAATCCAACAGTCCGGGAATCACGACCTCCGCGCCTTCTTGAACCAAAAATTCTTCCAAGCGGTTATTGCCAAGCGGAGAATACTTTACAAAAATTTCTCCGACAATTCCAACGCGCGGTTTTGTCGTGCGTTGCAGCTGAATCCGATTGAAATCACGCAAAATCTTACGATAATTTTCCTTTACTTTCCGATAAGAAACCACCTTATCATGCGTCATTTCATTTGCCAAATGTGCCGTCCATTTATCAGCCAGTTGCTGTGCCTCTCCCGCACAAAGCTCGTACGGCTTGCATTGATTAACCAGCGACATCAGCAAATCGGCATAAACAACCGCATACATCATACGGTGTAAAATGGGCAAGGTCAGCTTCCAACCGGGGTGCTTTTCAATGCCGGACAAGCTAAAAGAAATAACCGGCACATAACCGTAGCCTGCTTTTGCAAGCGCCTTACGGAGTAAGGAAATATAGTTAGACGCACGGCAACCGCCTCCGGTTTGAAACAGAATTAAAGCGACCTTGTGCGGATCGTATTTTCCGCTTTGCAACGCATCCAAAAACTGACCGATAACCAGTAGCGCCGGATAGCAGGTGTCGTTATGTACGTATTTCAAGCCCATATCCGCAATTTCACGCCCATCGGTACGAAGCAAATCAATGCGATATCCGTAATTGCGCATCACCTGCAAAATCAGCTCAAAATGCATTGGCAACATATTGGGCGCCAAAATGGTATAGTCTCTCTTCATTTCTTTTGTGAATTGAACGTAATTGTTTTCCATATAGTTCCTTTCAACCGTGAAGTTTAACATGTTGGCGTTACAGCACATTTTCACGGTTATTCTTGCAACAAGCCTTATTGCTCCAATGCGCCAAGCAAAGAGCGGAGACGGATGCGAACCGCACCGAGATTGGTGATTTCGTCAATTTTGATTTGCGTATAATATTTGTTTTTCTCTTCCAAAATCGAACGGATTTCATCGGTTGTAATGGCATCTACGCCGCATCCGAACGAAACCAGCTGAACCAACTCGGTATCGTTATGCTCGGTAGCATAACGCGCCGCACGGTACAGGCGTGCATGATAGGTCCACTGATTGAGGACATGGACGGGCTGACGCTCCGTCAGATGACAAATACTGTCCTCGCTAACCACCACAAAGCCGAGCGATACCGCCAATTTATCAATTCCGTGTCCGATTTCGGGATCAATATGATACGGTCTGCCCGCAAGAATCATAATGCGCTTTCCGTTGTTGCGCGCATATTGAACGGCATATTCGCCCTCCTTGCGCACGGCTTCCATAAAGGCACCGTAAGACTTTCTTCCCTGCTTTATCGCATAGATAAGCTCCTTTTTTCCGATATCCGGATAATCCTTTGCCAAAAGCGCCGCCAATCCTTTTGCAAGCGCACGGTCGTTATTGATATTGAGATACGGATACCAAAATTTTGTTTTTTGCAAATTTTCCACATTGCCAGCCAAAAGTTCGGAATAGTACGCAACCACGGGACAGTTATAGTGATTGTCGGCACTTTTTTCGTCCACATTATAGGTCAGGCAGGGATAAAATATGGCATCAACGCCCTTTTCTATCAATTCCTCAATATGCCCGTGCATCAGTTTTGCAGGATAGCATGCCGTGTCGGACGGAATGGAAAACTGCCCTTTTTCGTATGTTTTGCGAGTGGACTGCTCGGAAGCAATCACGCGGAAACCAAGCGCGGAAAAAACGCCGTGCCAAAAAGGATAAAGCTCATACATTCCCAACGCCATAGGCATGCCGATACTGCCGCGCGCTCCGTCGGCAGGTGACAAATTTTTCAAATAGGCACGTTTGAACGCATGCAGGTTTGGAACGCTTTCAACTTTGGAAGTATCAATTCCCAATCCGCGCTCGCATTGATTTCCAGAAATATATTTTTTATTGTCGCCGAAATGATTAATCGTCAAGCGGCAATGATTGGTACAGCCGTGACAGGTTGCGGCACGCGAAACATGTACAAAACCGGCAAGCTGTTTGGAATCCAGCAAATGACTTTCCTTTACTCTCCGAGCATAGAGTGCCGCGCCGTATGCACCCATAAGTCCCGCAATCGTCGGACGGATGACATCGCGTCCCAATTCGCGTTCAAAGGCACGCAATACCGCGTCATTATAAAAGGTTCCGCCCTGCACCACAATATGTTGACCGAGCTCATCGGGCGAACCCGCACGAATCACCTTGTAAATGGCATTTTTCACTACGCTTACCGAAAGCCCGGCAGAAATATCTTCCACCGTGGCGCCGTCTTTTTGCGATTGCTTCACCGATGAATTCATAAATACCGTACAACGGCTGCCCAAATCGACCGGCGCACGCGCATACAGACCGCATTTTGCAAATTCCGCAATATCATATCCCATTGAACGGGCAAAGGTCTCCACAAAAGAACCGCATCCGGAAGAACAGGCTTCGTTCAGCATGATGCTGTCAATGGCACCGCCTCGAATGCGAAAGCATTTGATGTCCTGACCTCCGATATCCAAAATAAAATCCACATCGGAGCGGAAAAACTTTGCCGCCGTATAATGTGCAATGGTCTCTACCACGCCAAGGTCAACGCCAAACGCCGCCCGAATCAATTCTTCTCCATATCCCGTAACCGCGCTGCCCGTAATATGTACACGGTTTCCGCAAAGCGCGTAAATTTTTTCCAATTGCTCTTTCACCACCGCCACGGGATTGCCGCGATTGGAGGCATAGTAGGAATACAGCATTTCGTCCGCTTCGGAAAGCAACACCAATTTGGTAGTGGTGCTTCCGCAATCAATACCCAGCGTGGCATTTCCGCTGTAAGAATCCAATGCGCGCTCCCGAACGGTTGCACGCGCATGACGCTCGGCAAACACACGGTATTCCGCTTCGTTCTCAAAAAGCGGAGCCAAACGGCTGACAATCGGTGCGGCAGAAAGGCTTGCCCGAATTTTTTCGGACAG
>CAYYCU010000071.1:2197-4472 GCA_964470415.1 uncultured Ruminococcus sp. | reverse complement strand
GAGCCGTTCATACGCTCATCGGTTCCGCCGTCAAAAAAGATAATTTTTGCATCCTCACCGCCAAGTTCAATCACAACCGAGGTGTTCGGCTCAATACTTTTGACCGCTTCCCCCGTTGCAAACACCTCCTGGACAAAGGTCAAATTTGCACTTTGCGCCAAGCCGAGACCGGCAGAACCCGAAATGGCAACCAACACGTTCTCATTGGGCGCAATTCCCTCTATCTCTGCCAACATATCCAGCGTTTTTTGACGAACTTGGGAAAAATGACGCTCGTATTTTTCGTATAAAATACGGTCTCCATCGCGCAACACAATCTTTGCCGTGGTAGAGCCGATATCAATTCCTAAAGCTTTCATTTTTTCACCTTCCTGCATATAATCGGTATTATTTTATCAAAAAAACATGAACTGCATATGAATAAAACCAATAACATCTTTTTTTCTCAACTGTAAATTTTTAACGCCGTGTTCCGCACGCATTTTTTTGTAAAAAACGCCAAAAAAACAGAAAAAATGACGTTTTATGATAAAATCACTTGACATTTTTCTCACTTTATAGTATAATAAACCGGTATCACGAGGGAGTAGCAAGCGTTTTTGAAACGCAGCACGTCAACATACTGGCCGTTCGGTCTGGCTTGCTTTAATTTGCGAGACTCATGTAAGCTATGGGATAGCTGTACATGGAGTCTCTGTTTTTTTACCTTGACGCCAAGTACGGAAAGCCCGTACTTGTTTTTTTATTGAAAATCGGAGGAATGAAACATGAATTTGGATTTTGCTTTTTTCTTTAACAGCATTCTGCTGGGGGCAGGATTGGCGATGGACGCTTTTTCGGTTTCGCTGGCAAACGGATTGAACGAACCGAAAATGAAAAGGCTGAAAATGTGCGGCATTGCGGGGATTTTTGCACTGTATCAGTTTGCCATGCCGATGATAGGCTGGCTTTGCGTATCCACCGTTGCCGAACATTTTAAGCAGTTTGAAAAATGGATTCCGTGGATAGCATTCATTTTGCTTGGATTCATCGGCGGAAAAATGCTTTATGAAGGAATTTGCAACAAAGAAAGCACAGAAGAACAAGCGGCAACAGGTCTTGGCGCGCTGTTGCTGCAAGGCATTGCAACCTCTATTGATGCCCTTTCGGTAGGATTTACCATTTCAAATTATCTATGGTTTGAGGCAATTCTATCCTGCCTTTTAATCGGTGCCGTTACCTTTTTGATTTGTTTTTTCGGACTTCTGATTGGAAAAAAAGCCGGCACCAAGCTTGCCGGAAAAGCCGGTATTTTGGGCGGTTCTATCCTCATTTTTATCGGCCTGCAAATTTTTATCAAGAGCTTCATATAATCTTGAAACAAGTGTACCGCAGATTTCTTTTTTCGGCGTTGCCGTCATACATATGCGCGGTATAAAGATACACCCCCCCGTTCCAAACAACCGGAACGGGGGGTGTTGTATTTTTTCATGTATTGCACAATTTGAATCTGTCCGAAAAATCACGGTGCGGACTGCAAATTAACGCGCAACTCTTTATATACTTTTCTTATTATGATTGCCGCAATGATAAACGTCAAAATATCTGCAACGGGAAAAGACCAAAGCAAACCGTCAAGTCCCATAAAAGCAGGCATCACGATTGGCAAAAACACTCCGAATATAATCTCACGGGCAAGTGAAACGGTGGTGGAAAGTCCGGCTTTGCCAAGCGCCTGCAAGTATATAAAGGTGCCTTTGTTTACCATTGCAAGCGGCATCATGCACAGATAGACGCGGAAGCTCTTTATCACAAACTCCGTATAATAGGAGCTTTCGTTTGCCGCGCCAAAAAGATTGGCAATTTGCAATGGGAAACATTCAACAATCACAAGCGCTATCAAACCGACAACGGCCTCTGCCCCAAGCAGATAGGTAAACAGCTGCTTGGCTCTGTCTTTTCGGTTGGCACCGATGTTGTAGCCGACAACCGGAATACAGCCGGCGGCAAAACCAATGGCGATAGAGATTGCAATTTGGAAGAACTTCATTACAATTCCGAGCACCGCAAGCGGAATTTGTGCATACTCTGTTTGACCGAAAATTTCATCCATGGCGCCGTACTTGGTGCACATATTTTGTACCGCCGCCATCGAAATGACCAGCGAAATTTGCGCCAGAAAGCTGGTAAGCCCCAACAGTAAAAATCTTTTCATAAGACCGCCGAAAAATCCAAAACTGCGCTTGGAGAGCGTTACGGATTTCATATGGAAAAGATACCACACCGACAAAAAGGC
>CAYYCU010000071.1:0-2097 GCA_964470415.1 uncultured Ruminococcus sp. | reverse complement strand
GGAAAAAATCAGATAAATTGCCATAAGGACAATACTGCTGATGACGCAAAGGAGAACCGCGTTGCCCACACTCTTGTGCGCATCTTCTTTTCTGTTTGCACCGAGGGACCGGCTGACGAATGCACAACAACCGTCACCAATCATGACGGCGATAGCCAGCGCAATCACAGTCAACGGAAAAACAACCGTGTTTGCCGCATTTCCGTATGAGCCGAGGTAATCGGCATTTGCGATAAAAATTTGGTCAACAATGTTATAAAGAGCACCGACCAAAAGAGAAATGATACAGGGAACCGCATATTTTCCCATTAGTTTGCTTACCTTCTCTGTTACAAGATAAGTCTGATTGTTTTGTTCCATTGATTTTACCTCCAATCAATACAAAAAAGGTGTAAATCCACCCAAGCTGGACTTACACCTTTCGGCTACGCACTGTGATAAATTATATCACAACCTTTTTCTTTTTTCAAAGGCTTTTTTGCACAAAAAGCAGGTTTTTATCTTTCCGTTTTTTATACAAACGCCTGCAAGATTTTTGAAGATTTGCAAAGCGGTTTTGGTACTTATTTGTTATTTTTCTCTCTTATCGGATGCCGTACAATCGTCTTCAATTTTGAGAGCTCGCATCTTCTCGGATCCGACAGATAAATTTCGTGGTGATAGCGTGAATCGCCGATATCGAGCGTATAACCGTTCTGTTCCGCATACTCATGCATCATTGCGATTGTTGCGGGCTCGTCATCGTAAGAACCAATGTGCATACACTGAACACACAGTCCCTCGTTGTATGTAAAAAATGCAACTTTTGAATAATCGGTTTTCTTCTTTTTGGTTGCTTCCGCAACCGCCCAATCAAAGTCTGCCTTTGTAACAAAGCCGGGCAGGCGAATCAGGGAAATAAAATGAAGATCCGCTTTATGGGCATAGTCGATACCGTCCACGCCTTCTTGCCACCAAAAGCCCTCCAGGGGCGGTACAACATATTCAAAGTAACCGTCAAGCTTGTGGGCGCCCTTATAACTCATTTTTACGGTAAAGGCAATGCCGTAAAGCAGGCCGATAGATTCTTTATATTCGCCGCTGTCATCATTGGGATTTCCCTTGCCCTGAACCGCGATATAGTTCATGGACGGTACTTTTACAATGCTCGGCTTTTTGGGAGGCATATAAAATTCCTTGTATTCTTTTTTATAATCAAACGGCATTGCCGGCAACAGCTCCTTTCAAACAAGCGTATATCTTCATCTCCAAAACGTTACCGTTCTGAACCGCGGGTGTTTTTATTGGTACATCTCGCAAATTTTTAAAAGTATTTTCACATCTGCCGGACAGAAATTGTAATTTGGAATTTCGCCCGGTGTAATCCATTTAATATCGTTGTGCTCCAACTTTTTCGGTTTTCCGTTTGCTACCGTGGCGTGGAACAGTGTCAGGTGCACCGTTAAGTCGGGATACTCATGAATGACATCCATAAATGTACCGCCTACCGCAACCGTTACACCAAGCTCTTCCCTGCACTCCCGTATCAGCGCTTGCTCCTTCGTCTCGCCGGGTTCCACCTTGCCGCCCACAAACTCCCAAAGGAGACCTCTGGCCTTATGTGCCGGACGTTGGCAAATCATAAATTTATTTTCATTCCATATAAGCGCTGCAACAACCTCGGTCATATGAACTCCTTATCTTTCAAATCAAATTGTACCGATTACAAAGAACGGCAAATTACGGTTCCTCAAATGGGCTCTCTAAAAGTGTGATGCGTTTATTTGTTGCATCCAATTCCACTCGGCATCCGATTGGCATTGTAAACATGGGGTGTGTATGACAGCAATCAAATTCTGCCAGGAACGGAATTTGACAATTTCCCAATACTTCCCGCAAAATTTCATAAGGTTTTCGGCCGGTGCCGTTATCGTCAAACTTTTCATGCTTTCCAAGGAGAATCCCGCCGATTTTATCAAATACCCCTGCCAGCTTCAGCAAGGAAAAGGTTCGTTCAATCGTGCAAGCATCTTTTAAAGAATCTTCAATGAACAAAATATCGCCTTTTTTGATTTCCGGCATATACGCGGTTCCGAAAAAGCCCTCCATTGTATTTAG
>CAYYCU010000070.1:0-8074 GCA_964470415.1 uncultured Ruminococcus sp. | reverse complement strand
TATTTAAGAAATAATTAATGTTCTTGTAAATTCATCAGTACTTGATTTTCAAAAGGTCTAGAATGTTTTTCACTCTTGTAAATTGTTTTTAATATATTAGTTTAATTGAGGATTCATATCTAAAAATAAATGTGAAATTTGCAATGGTAATTCGCACTTTTCTCTAATATGCTTAGAAGTGTAACTATTAAATTCATTTATATTTGTATTTGTTTGTATTTTCTCTGTTTCATTCTTTTTGTACACGTTAATAAGTTTATCATTTATATCATTTACGATTTCAGCAATTTTGTCCGTTCTATAAACCTTGTTTGATTTCTCTATAAAACCAATCATCCCACAAACATCTAACTTGCATACATATTTTTCAGATATAAATCGATTCATTCCTTCTTCTATATAAGCTTTATTTTTAGATGCATATCCATCTAATCTTTTGCATTCAATAATAAACTTTTTTTGTTCGTCTGTAGAAAAATTTGAAGAACAGGGTATTGTTATTCTTATGTCACAATATCCAATAGTTTTATCTGTAATATCATCAATTTCTGCAGATTCGGCATCAAAAACATATTTTGCAATACCATAAACACCTTGATTTTTTCTTATGTATTTAAGCAATTTATTTCTTAACAATTCTTCTTCTAAACCCTCTAAATTTTTTTCGCTTTCTATCAATTTAGAATAAGCTTTGACACAAACATTAAGTATTTTATTAAATTGAGATTTATAAGTTTTATTTTTTACAAATTTTTTAGCAGACAACTTATTCAGAGAGTTCAAGTTCAGCCTCCCATATAGCATTTAAAAATTCATTAACATCTAATCTTGCAATAGCTCTGTGCCAATTTTTATATTCATTGGTTTTTATTACAAAGAATGAATTTTCATTAAAACCTTTTATATCTTTCTTTATATAAATTTCATTTGTAATATCTGTGATTGAGAAATCTGAAATTGTTTTTATAATATTCTCAACATCCTTATTCTCTTCAAAAGTTATTTGAGACTTTTTCGCAAATTTATCTCTTGCATTAAAATTCATTAATGTACAGTACTTAAAGGTATATATATCTACACTAAAGTTTTTGTACTGCTCTCCAAATGCTTCAATAAATATATCAGCATATTGTGTCAACTGTATCTTTGATACAGCTTTATAAGCGATTGGCTCTTTAAAATTCGAAATATTATCTCCAAATCTCCAGATCGGGATAGAAATATTAGTAGCATAATCTATCAAATCTTCTTCTGTTTCGGATATATTATACATTTGCTTAATTTTATCATTGATAAGCTTTAACAATTTATCTTTAGATAAATTGTGATTTTTATCCAAAATATTAATGAGAAAATGTGTGTTATCTTCAGAACATAAAGCATGAACTTGCTTTACATAATTAGCTAATCCTTCATCAAATTGATATGGAATCTTTAAATATTCAGAAATATGAATTTGGTTTCTTTCTACTGCAGCAGAAGATGATGTATTCAGAATATAATATGTAAAAAATTGAGAGTTAAACAAACCACATAAATTAAAAACTTTGTCTTCATTATAGTCCTTGAATTTAATAGAAGAAACAGAATCTGTATAAACCATATCTTTAACTGCAACCGCTGAAACACAAGATAAATCTGAAGAATTTCCTTTTTTTATCAAAACCATAGGTGCTTTAAATAATTCCATTTTATTTGCTTTATTTCTATGCAAACTATTAGCATAGAAAGGTTTTAATTCATTTTCTTCTATACAAAAAGGTTTTAATTGTTTTTTCTTCGTATCTAAATAAGGTTTTCCATTTAATAATTCAGCAGACATTTTGCAACTACCACCTAATTGGATCCCTTCACCACAAATAAGTTGTTCTTTTTGTTTATTTAAAAAATCATAATCATCTAAAAGGCGTTTTATAAAATAAAAATCTAAAATATTTCCATATAAAATTACTTTCCAAAGCCAATCATATTTAAGAAATAAATTTTGTTTAATATGTTTAATGTCATTTTTTTCTATTAACAAAATTTTAAAATACTTAAAATGTAAATTTGGTTTTATACTTGTATATACAATGTTATTATCTATGGATACACTTTCTGGACAAGTATATGTAATAATTGCAACAGGTGGAACTGCTCCACTAAAAATTTGTTTTCTTACTGGGGATAATTCTAAAATTTGCTTTATCGAACAATTTTTCAAGAAAAATTTTCTGTAATTTTGTGCTTTAATATTATAAAAAATTTTACTTGTAATTACCATTGAAACTACAGTTTGATTATGGCAAAAATCTTTAACTTTTGCCATAAAACTTTCTGCAATTTGATTATCATTAACGGGGATATTATTTTTTTTGTACCAGCTATTATGCATCCCTTCTTTTATATCACCATATGGGGGATTTGATAGAATAAAATCTAAATTATTGATTTTATCATTAAAGCAATTTGTTTCATCAAAAAAGTCACTTACAAAAAAGTTATTATCTTTCAAATGAGGAAATCTAAAATTCAAAATACTGCGTGGATTTTGATAATCCAATAAAGTTATATATAAAGAAAATATCGCAATATTTATTGCATCTTCATCTTTATCTATCCCAAAAATGTTATTTGAAACTAATTCTTTTAATCTTTTGGAAGTAATCTTAGTTTGAGTTATCTGTTCTTCTTTATTAATGATTTTTCTTAATGCTTCAATTAAGAATATCCCTGAGCCACAGGCAGGGTCTAAAATTTTACAATTACTGTTTTTTTTATTATTTAAAAAAGGAGTTACTGTAGTATTAATTATATAATCAACCAAAAAAGCAGGTGTGTAATATGATTTATTTTCATATTGTTTATAATTCAAAAAATACTCATAAATACTACTTACTAATTCAATAGGAATGATTGAAAAATCAAATGGAATAAATAACCTTAATTGACCATTAATGTCACTATCATAAAAAAAGCCTCTAACAATATCCATATATTCATCTGATAATAACGAGTTTTCTTTTTCATCTATATCAAATAAATCGCCATTAAATTCTTTTTTTAGGTAGTTAAATAATTTATATAAGGATTTTTTATTTTTAAAAGAATCCTCTATCATTTTAGAATTACTTTTATTTACAGATATTTTTCTATCTTTTAGGTATTTAAGAAAAATAATTCTAGATAATAGCTTTGTTGCAAAAGAAGGGTTCATACCTTTTTGCATTAACGCTTGTCTATAATTAATAATATGTTGAAATAATAGGGTGTTGACCCTTTTTTTATCATTAAATTTACTTCTATATTTTGAGAAAATTTTACCCGTATAAAGATTTTCATACGAAAAATTTTCAAAGTCTTTAGTGGATTTTGTTAATATTGATAACTTATCATTTTCAATATCAAAATCAAATGCATTATAAAAAACAATTTCACTAGATGTTGATATAACAATAATTGGAGCCTTATCAAAATTCCATGTTTGTTTTTGTATATTTTTTATTTTGTTCTCATTATTATGTTCAAATTCTAAATTAAAAAACAATATCAAAGGTTCATTTTCCATGCAAAACATGGCCTCAGGCTTCATTTCTTCGAGAGCATTTTTATAACGCAAAGAAACATTATTTAGAGAATTTGTATTAAGTTCATCTAAACGTACAAATTCTTTTTTATCAACAAGATTTAAGTTGTTATATAACTTTTCTAAATTACTTGTCATGACTTCCTAGTTAGTTTCAAACTATGATAAAACAGTTGCTGTACAAATGTAATATAACATAAAAAGTAAAAAAAATATATAAAAACTTGAAAACAACTAGCTAAGTTTTAGGTTTTCTTGATTTTAAACTTTTTAATATTTCTTTAACTTTGTTTTGAATTATTAAATTGTGTCGAATTGTCTCTGAGATTGAGACAAGGAGTTGATTTCTTTGAGACAAAGAGTGATGAATGTCATTGCAACAGAAAGGAACTTGCAATGACTGAAAAAGATTACCAACTATATGGTACAAAAATTTTAAACCTTAAAACTCAAGAAATAGGTTTATTGATTTGTATTTGGAAAAATAAATTTGCCGATGGCGAAACAGATTTTGCAACCTGTGTAGATAAACAAGGTAAAAGATACAATATTGAATTAGATAATATTAGAGGATTTGAAGATGATTTTGAGAAATAAATTAACGAAAGAAACTCTAAATATTTCTTATTTTGATTTTAGAAAAAAGTTTTCAAAAGAAATTCAAGTCGCATTTGAAAGTTATCGCCAAACTGAATTAAATAACTATTTGCATAACTTTAAAACTAATAATTATATTGAACAAGATTTCTATTTAAACCTTCAATGGAATTTTAACCATTTTGGAATGAGTAATTGGTATATCGAAAGGTTATAAATATGGAAAAATCAATTACTTATACCCCAGAAAAATCAAAGAAGATAGCACTTGCAAGATTAGATTTGCTTAATCAATGGAAAGAATTTAGAAAAAAGTCTACAAACAAACTTCAAGCTGATTATGACTTTGTGAATCTGCACAACACATCTAATTCTCATCTCTTTGATATTTTAGGGAAAATAAGTAGAGGAAGTTTGCATCGTTGGAATACAATTTTAAATGGAACTGAGAATTACACAAAATTAATTCCACAATACAAATATGCAAAAGTAGATGAATACCGAACTTGTTTAACTGATGAAGAAATTAAAATATTTATGGGATTATTACTCCACTCCAACCGACTTTGTATCGGAAAAGCAATCGCACTTACGAAATACAAACTTCAACAACAAGAACAAAGTTACATTCCAGCAGATATTACTTTTAGAAAATACGCTAATTGGTTCAAGAAAAATAATTATGATAAATGGGTTTTGGCAAGAGATGGGGAAAAAGCACTATCGGATAAAGTTGAACCATATGTTAAAAGAGATGCAAGTTTGTTAGAGGTTGGAGATATTCTTGTCGCTGACGGTCATAAATTGGCATTCAATGTAATAAATCCGTTTACAGGAAAGCCTACAAGAGCAACATTAGTTGGATTTTTAGATTGGAAGTCAACAGCACTTGTGGGTTATGAAATTATGTTAGAGGAAAATACCCAATGTATTGCAAGTGCTTTAAGAAATGCCATTATTAATTTAGATATGATACCTAAAATTGTGTATCAAGATAATGGTAGAGCATTTAGGGCAAAATATTTTACAGATGATAAAGGTTTTACTGAACTTGGTTTTAATGGTCTTTATTCAAAGTTAGGAATTGAAACCGTTTTTGCAAGACCATATAACGCTAGAGCAAAAGTTATAGAAAGATTTTTCAAAGAGTTTCAGGAAGGTTTTGAAAAATTATTACCAAGTTATATCGGAAGTAATATTCAAAACGAACCTGCCTATATGATGAGAAATGAAAAGCTACACAAGAGTTTGCACAATGAATATATTCCCACAATTGACGAAACAATAAAAATGATAGATATGTGGTTGAACTTTAAAAACTCTCAACCTTGTCCTAATGCTCCAGATAAAATAATTGCAGAAGTTTTGAAAAATAGAAAACGACAAAATATAGATATTAACAAACTTGATGATTTGATGCTTGCTACTGAAGTTAAAACAATTCAGAGAAACGGTATTAGATTTTTGAATTGTGACTATTTTGATGAACGCCTTTACGGATTTAAGAATAAAGTTTTAATTAAATACAATTTGTTTGATTTGACGAGTATTAAAGTTTTTACAACCAAAGGAGAATATTTATGCACAGCAGAACGTGTAACTGAAACTCATCCAATGGCAAAATTGTTGGGTACGGTTAAAGATTTTGAGGATTACAAACAAAAAATTGTAAAACAAAGAAAATTACATAAGAAAACTATAAATGCCGTAAAATCATATCTTTCAAATGACGAAACCAAACTTTTAGAAACAAAAATGCTTGAAGAAAAATCAAGCCACGTTCAAACTGAGTTCAAAGTGCGTTCAATGGGTGTTCAAAAAGTTTTTAAAAATAATGCAGAAAAATATGAATACTTAATCAAGAATAATCCACAAGATAAATGGATAGAAGAATTTAAGAAAACAAAGGAGTACAAATTACTTTATGAAGAAAATATTTGTTAAAACTACTAATGTCAAAAACTTTATCGGACTAGTTGAAAATCTTTTAAACAAACCTAAAAATATTCCTAAAATGGGATTAATTTATGGCGAACCTGGGTTAGGAAAATCTCAAACGGCTTTATGGCTTTCGTGTAAATATGATGCGATATATTTAAGAGCGACAAATTTAATAACAGGTAGGTGGTTGTTGGAAGAAGTTGCAAAAGAAATGGACGAAATTCCAAGATATTTGACGTCAGATAATTTTAATTTGATAGTGCAAAAATTAAAGCGAAAGCCACAATTAATCATAGTTGACGAAATTGATTATCTAATGAACAATTTGAAAACGATAGAAATTTTGAGAGATATTCACGATGAAACAAATTGCCCAATAATTTTTGTTGGTATGGGTTTGGCACATAAAAAGTTGGAACGATACAAACATTTATACGATAGATTTTCTGAGATAGTAAAATTTGAAACATTTGGGGTTAATGATTTAAAACAAATTTTTGATCAATTATCTGAAATACCATTTACACCCGATGCGATAGAATTTATACATAAAAAGTACAATCGATTCCGACAAATAGTACAACTGATAAACAAACTTGAGATTGTTGCAAAAGAGAATAATTTACAAGAAATAACTCTTGATGTAATTAAGGAGATTTTATGAACATAGAAAAATTAGCAAAGCATTTAAAAGAATTCACACTTGGTGAAATTAACATGATTGCTGAATATGATTGTAAAACAGAACTTGAACACCTTTTGAACAGTAATAAAATAGTCTTTGAACAAGGTATCTATAAATATCTTTTCAAAATTTCTGAATGTTATAAAATATCTATTGTTCCAAATAACCGTCAAGATATTAAATTTGAGCAAGCAGTTGAATATTTTTTAGATAATTATACAAAATTGAATTGTACCAAAAGAACTTATGAAACATATGAGTCTATTTTTAGAGCGCATATTACACCCTATTTTAGTGGAAAATATTTAAATAATATAATAAATTCTGATATTAAACAATTTTATAATTACTGTATTAAACGACATTTATGTCCAAGAAGATTGAAAAATATTCTCACACAACTAAATCAATTAATAAAGTATTTTCAAAATCTTGGAGTTATTGATAAGACCTGCGAATTTCAAGTAAAACGCTTAACTGGCAAAAATAATTTTGATATTAATAGAATAGTTTTTAATTAAAAATTATTCAAAAGAAGGCTAAAATGACAGTTAAAGGAGTATTCAAAAGGTGTTAAATTCTGTTCCAAAACAAGATATTAATAAGTTTGCACTTGATTATTTGATAATGAAAGCCGAGGACACTTCTTTGCCTTAACGTTTGGTTTACATTGGAGTTTTTTATTTTATTATCGGAGAAAGGAGTGCAATAATATTATGAATGAATGGAATAAATTAGACTATATTGCAGAGAAATATTATAGTGCAGTATTTATATTATCAAATTACAGTGGTACTCCTGCAGAAGCTATATGTTTTTTATTTGATAAATGTTCATTCAGAGGATTTATGGAAGCAGGATTCCACTTTGAAAATATACCTGAATCTTGCATTGGGTATTTTAAAGAATTAAAAGAAGAGCTTGAGTATATTTATAAAAAACAAGAAATCGAAAGAAACAGACTGATAAAACAATTTCCAGCTCTGGAAAATGATATAATGCTACACACAACTCCAGGTACAATTGTTGCAAAATTTAGAAGAGGCAAGCATACAAAAAATATAATAAACAATATATGCTATATTGCGTTTGAATTAGATAGGTTAAAGCAAATTGACATTAATAACATTCGCTTTCTTTCTGGGAAAGATTTTAGAACTTTGATTTCACTCAATAGCAAATAATTTTTTATTCTTCAATAGGAGTTATTGAATCCATATTAATACTATATTTTTACCATCTCAATCTCGTAGTTAATTACATCTTATTCTGTGTGTTAAATTATA
>CAYYCU010000069.1:0-8140 GCA_964470415.1 uncultured Ruminococcus sp. | reverse complement strand
TCTTGCAGTAATACACTTAATTTCATGTGTGGGCTCCTGTTTGCAAGCTGTCACGGAACGCAGCCGGAAATCCGATTGGTGTTTTGCGGCATGCAAGAATGGTCTTATAAGCGAGAATTTCAAGCGCGTCCAAAAAAACGGAGTCGTCCAACCCGCTTTTTTTCAGCAGAGACAATTCGGTACAGCCCAAAACCAGTTTTTCGCAACCGCGTGCCAAAAGGGCATCCGAAACGGCGTAAAATGCATCCATATCGACCGGTTTGTTTTGCTTGATGCGCTCAAAAATAATAGAGGAGATAACAGACTGCTCCTCGGCAGTGGGCGTTATGCAGGTTAAGCCGAGCGGCGCGGCAATTGCATGGTATGCCTTGGCATATACGGTGCCTTCGGTTGCAAGCAGACCAAATCGATGAACATTGTTTTTTGCAAGATACGTAACGGTTTCTTCAATGATGTTTAATATGGGAATGGGACAACCGGCCTGTAACCCGTTGTAAAAATAATGTGCGGTGTTGCAGGGAATGACCAACAAATCCGCGCCTGCCCGTGCCAGGCGGTTCGCTTCCTCCAGCATAACAGGCAACGGATCCGAACTGCTTTTGCCCAAAATAAACGCCGTGCGATCCGGCGTGGTAGCGCGGCTGCTGATAATCATATCAATATGGTCGGCATCGGATGCCGCCTTGGTGTGTGCCGTCAAAAATTCGCAGAAATAAAAAGTGGACATGGGACCAAGGCCGCCGAGCACGCCCAAAAGGATTGGTTTTTGATTCATGGTTTTCCTCCTGTCGGTGTTGTTGCACCCTCTCCAAACCAAACGCGTTGCATTTCGGGCTTGTCCGCAATGACAAAATGACGTTCCAATGTATTTCGGTGATTCCAAACGGTGCTTGCATAATTTTCGGTGCAGGGAATGAGATATAAAATGACGTCTGCGTGTTCGAGCTGACCGGAAAAATCATACAGCGCTTGCAACATCAACCGGTCATCTGTTGTGTGCCGAATTGCGTGAAACTTCATATATAACGTGAACCGTTTGGAAAACGGCATTTTATCGCAAAAAACGTGAGAGACAACGCCGTATTTACGGTACATACGCTGTGCGGTGGCTTCGGCTTCGTCCGAAAGTCCCAACAGTACGGGAATCAATTCACCGGATAAAATATCCGTCATGATAAAATCCATCGGCGTCTCCCTCCTTTTTCGGTAATACAGCTTGCAAAAAATCAAATACAAGACTTTTTTCTATTATAACACTTTTTTTGCAAAAAAGAAAGATGAAAGTAAAAATAGTTAAAAATTTTTAAAATGTACATGATAAAATGCAGACCGACAGAACAAAAAACCGACATCACAAAAAGCAATGTCGGTTTTGGCTTTTAAATTTTTGCAATCAGTGCGTCTGCGGCGCGTTCGATGTATTCTTCAAACAGCCCTTTGTCACGCAGATAAAAGAGAATGGTATAACGGTCACGCAAGCCGAGGGCGCGCTTCATGCCCGCAACCAGGGTTTCGCGATCGGTAACAGTGGGCGGAACCTTCATTTTGATGCAAAATTCTTCTACGGCATCGAAATAGGGAATGTATTTTTCAATCAATTCTTTCAAATGCGCGTCTTGGGTTTCTTCATAGAGCATTTTGTACATAATGGCAATCAAGCGTGTTGCCTCACAAACCTCCAATCCGTGCAAATGCGGCATGTGATTGGCTTCTATATCAAACAGCTCCCAAGAGTGTGCCACGATGTGCTCCGAGCCGGATGCCGGGCGTGAGTTCCCGGTAAATGCCATACCGAGTCCGGTTACCAAAAAGCCCTCCATGATATTTTTGATGCATTCCGGATCGCGGCTTTGCAGCTTATATCCGTTTTTGAGGCATTTCTCGGTTGCTTCAATGACATCGTTGGCAATTTTTTCGCAGTAGTATTCTCCGCTGTAATCGCGTGCAAGCTCCCAGTCCAAAATACCGGTGTACTTTCCGAACATATCGCCAATGCCTGCCAGCATCATGTTAAAAGGCGCGTCTTTCAAAATATCCAAATCGGCAATCAAATATTTCGGCGTTGTACCTTGAATGGTGCTCTTGGTTCCATCGTGTAAAATCGGAGAACCTGCCGATGCGTATCCGTCCATTGAGGGCGCGGTTGCCACAATGCCGTAGGGAAGCCCCAAACGGTAGCTTGTAACACGGCAAGAATCGTTGATGGTTCCGGAGCCTACCGCAAGAATAAAATCGGGAAGCGGAGAATATTCAAAAATATTGGATTTTGCATTCGGATCATTGGCATTGAGCAAAATCTTTCCAACCGTCTCGGCATTGGGAAGAATAACATCCCCGTCCAGCACCAACGATCTGAAAAACATGTTATTGGCTTTCAAAATTTCTTCTACTTGCTTACCTGCAACACGGTAGGTGTTTTGATCGGATACCATGTAAATGCGCTTGTATTGATGCAAAATTTCGGGAATTTTCTTTAAAGCGCCGCGGGAAATTTCAGCGCCTTCCAACGGAGCGCGATGTTTTTTTTGGTCACAGTTACAAGAAAACTCAATCATGGTTTCGTATCTCCTTACGGTTTTCATTTTCTATTATTATAACTTATTGCAAGTGCACTGTCAAGCGTACGTGCAAAAAAAGGTAAAAACGCGGTTGAGAATTGAAAATCGAGCAAAAATGTGCAACGTTTATGGCGGTGCACATTTTTGTATGGCGCGGATTTTTCAGCTTCTCAATTCCAGTCCGAGCTTAAATTTGAGGTCGTTCAAGATTTTTTTGGAAACCTTATCCGCCTCTTCTACGGTCAGCGTACGGTCGGCAGCACGCAATGTAACGCGCAGAGAAACCGATTTCTTGTTTTCGCCGACCTGCGGTCCGCGGTAAATGTCAAACAGCGTAACGTCCTCTACCAACTTTCCGCCGGCTTTTGCCATAATTCCCTCAATGGCACCCACTTCCATATTTTCATCGCAAACGAAAGAGAAATCACGGGTGGTTGCGGGATATTTGGGCAGAGGGCGGTATGCTTTTTCGGTATTGCCGTGTTCAAACAATGCGTCAAATGCCAATTCGGCAACAAATACCGGCATGTTCATTCCGTAGTTTTGTGCCGTTAAAGGATGCGCTTGTCCCAAAATTGCAAGCTGTGTACCGTCTTCGGCAAGTATTTTTGCACATCTTCCGGGATGATAGGAGGGGTGGTCGGTGTAAGCCGTAACGGTTGCGTTTTTGACACCGGCAAGCGTGAGCAAATTTTCGCAAATTCCCTTGAGCGCATAAAAATCGGTGTTGCCGTACATGCCGATTGTCAAAATTGTTTGTTCATCCGGCAGTTCATTGACGGCATCCGTCTTCGGAAGATAAATTTTGGCAATTTCAAAGAGGTGTACATTGTCATTATTAAAGTTGTTGTTCCGTTCCAAAACTTCCATCATGGAGGGAAGCGCCGTGGTACGCATCACGCTGGTATCCTCTCCCAACGGATTGGAAATGACAACCGAGCGGCGAAGCGGGCTGTCTGCGGGCATGCGAATTTTGTCGTAATATTTCGGACTGATAAACGAGAACGTGTGGATTTGAGAAAGTCCCATGCCAATCAAAGCATATTCGGCATCCACTTCAAATTGTTGCTTTTTCGTTCTGCCGCCGAGCGTCGTTTCGGCATTCATGGCAGACGATTCGATTTTATCGTAGCCGTAAATACGGCACACCTCTTCGGCAATGTCGTTCATACAACCGAGGTCGGCACGGAAGGACGGGACATAAATTTTGCCGTCTTTGATTTCACAGCCGAGCCCGGTCAGCGTTTTTACCATATGGTCGGTCGGGATATTCATACCCAAAAATTCATTGTAACGGTCGGGGGTAAAGGGAAGAACCGTCTGCTTTGCCGGTGCGGGATAAATATCAATAATGCCGTCTACCACATCGCCTGCCTGCAAAAGTTCAACCAACTCGCAAGCTCTTTGCAGACCTGCCATACAGTTTTCCGGATCCAGTCCTTTTTCAAACCGAGCGGAGGATTCGGTGCGCATGCCGTTCTTTTTTGCCGTAACACGAACCGATGCACCGTTGAAGCATGCCGATTCAAATACGACCGTTGCGGTGTTTTCTGTAATTTCGGAATTGGCACCGCCCATAACACCTGCCAAAGCACAGGCTTTTTGATTGTCCGCAATTACCAACATATTGGAATCCAGTACGTGATCTTGGTCATCCAGCGAACGGAATGTTTCTCCGTCTGCCGCACGGCGCACTTCAATTTCGGCACCGTTCAGCTGCGTGTAATCAAATGCATGCATCGGCTGACCGTATTCGAGCATGACGTAGTTGGTAATGTCCACAATGTTGTTAATGGGGCGAACGCCGGAAGCACGCAAACGCATGCGCATCCAGAGCGGCGAGGGGGCGATTTTTACATTTTTCACCACTCTTGCGGCATAACGGTAGCAAAGATCGGGAGCGGAAATCCCGACTTTGAGATAATTTTCTATTTTATCTCCGTCCGGCGTTCCTTTCACGGTCGGCTTTTTGACCGTCAATTCTTTTCCAAAGGATACGGCGGTCTCGCGTGCCAGACCGATTACAGAGAGACAGTCGGGGCGGTTGGAAGTAATTTCAAACTCCACGGAAGTGTCGCGCAACATCAAAACATCGCGGATATCTTCTCCGATGCGGCTCTCATTTTCGGCATCCAAAATCAAAATGCCGTTTTCTTTTTTTCCGGGGCATTCGTGCGGTGTCAATTGCAACTCGCCCATGGAGCAGAGCATGCCGTTGGATTCTACACCGCGCAATTTTCCGGCTTTGATAACCACGCCGCCGGGAAGCTTTGCTACGGGAAGCGCGGCGGGAACCAGTGCGCCGACAAATACGTTTTGGGCACCCGTTACAATTTGAAGATCGTGTCCGTAGTGCTCTCCGGCATCCAAACGGCAAATCCAAAGATGATCGGAGTCCGGGTGCTTTTCCATGGCTGTAACCTTTGCCACAACCACATTTTCGATATCCTCTCCCAAAACTTCAAAGCCTTCTACTTTGGAGCCCGTAATGGTGAGACGGTCGCTGTATGCTTTGTTATCGACTTCATTTACATTTACAAAATCGGAAAGCCAATTTCTTGATAAATTCATTTTTTTACCTCCGCTCAAAATTGTTCGAGAAAACGCTTGTCGTTTTCATAGAAGAGCCGAATGTCGTCAATGCCGTATTTTGTCATTGCAATGCGTTCCAATCCAAGTCCAAACGCAAAACCGGAATATTCCTCCGGATCAATGCCGCAATTGGAAAGTACAAACGGATGAACCATGCCGGCTCCCAAAATTTCAATCCAGCCTTCTCCTTTGCAAAGTCTGCATCCTTTTCCGCCGCAAACAAAGCAAGAGACGTCAACCTCGGCAGACGGCTCGGTAAACGGAAAATGGTGCGGACGGAAACGGATTTTTGTGCTTTCACCAAACAGCTTCTTTGCAAAAATTTCAAGCGTTCCTTTCAGGTCTCCCATGGTAATCCCTTTGTCTACCACAAGTCCTTCCAACTGATGAAAGAGCGGGGAGTGGGTGGCATCCAAGGCATCGGAACGGTAAACGCGGCCGGGAGAAATGACGCGGATAGGCGGCTTTTGATGCTCCATGGTCCGTACCTGTACCGGAGAGGTTTGAGAACGGAGCAAAACGTTTTCGGAAATATAGAAGGTATCCTGCGTATCGCGTGCGGGATGATTTTCCGGAATATTCAAAGCCTGGAAGTTGTAATAGTCCAGCTCTACTTCCGGTCCCTCTGCAATGGAGAAGCCCATACCGATAAAAATATTTTCAAGCTCTCTTTGCACCTGCGTTAAGGGATGAACATGTCCAACGGCGGGAGGCGTTGCGGGCATCGTAACATCCAGCTTTTCCGATTTCAGCTTCTTGTCCAATGCCTTGGCCTGCATTTCCTTGCTCTTTGCGTTGATTGCTTCTTCAATGCCGGCGCGTATTTCGTTTGCAAGTTGACCGATGACGGGACGTTCTTCCGCAGAGAGCGAACCCATGCCGCGCAACACGGCGGTCAGCTCACCTTTCTTTCCCAAATATTTGATTTTGATTTGCTCAAGGTCGGCGTGGGCTTCGTTGATTTGCTCCAACGCCTTTGCCCGAATTTGTGACAGCTTTTCTTTCATAATTTTTTGTCCTTTCTGTTGCCGCTGGCAATTACGGCAGTCTGATTTTTTTTGCGCATTTCGGCAGGCAATAAAAAAAGCCCGTCCTGTTTTTTCAGGACGAGGCGCAAAGCTCCCGCGGTACCACCCGATTTTCGGCTCAAAGCCAACACTTTGATGGCAGATAACGGCGCCGTTCCGTACCGAACTAATTGCAGGGCTTTGATTCGGTCTGCTCCGAAGGGAAATGCACAACAGCTCGGTATACGCGGTTTACAGCCGAGACCGCGCTCTCTGAAATACCTTTTTTCTGTCGGCGAACTTCATCATTGCATTTATTTGTTCCAATTATATCATGTTTTTCGGAGCTTGTCAATACTTTCTTCCGGATTTTATCTTCATTTTTCTCGATTTTTATTGCAAAAAATACTTTTTTATGATAGAATATAAAAAAATCGGTGCACGGAAACCGCTTTGCACGTTTATGATTTTACAAAATTTACGGCAAGCAATTTTTGTATCCGTTAAGAAAAAGTTTGCTGAAAAGGAGGCGTTCGGTTTGCTGATTATCAGCCGCCAGCAACAAATTTTGGATATTCTCAAGCGGGAACAAAGCGCCAGCGTTGCGTATCTTGCGCAGGAGCTGTTTGCGAGCGAGCCGACCGTTCGGCGCGATCTTGCTTTTTTGGAGCAACAAGGGTATTTAAAGCGCGTTTACGGGGGTGCCGTTATCGGCGGAGCACCGGACCGCGAAATTCCTTATGAGGTACGTGCGGGAGAACAAGAAGATGCCAAAACGCTGATGGCGCGCAGGGCTTCCGCCTTTTTAAAGAAAGGGGACGTTGTGTTTTTGGACGGTTCCTCTTCGGCGGCGCACATGGTGGAGCCGATTTCCAAGGTCGGTGATATTTTAGTTGTTACCAGCGGTGCAAAGACCGCAATTGAATTGGCAAAACGCGGCGTTCGGGTAATCTCCACAGGCGGACAAATGATTACGCGTTCCTTTACTTATGTCGGCAGCCATGCCGAGGCCTGCGTACGGGGCATTCGAGCCGATACGGTGTTTTTTTCCTGCCGAGGCCTTTCGGGCGATGGAGAAATGACCGATATCTCAATTGAAGAAATCAACTTGCGGCGTGCCATGCTGGAGCGGGCGCGAAAAAAAATCTTGCTTTGTGACAGCTCAAAATTCGGAAAACAGTATATGTATTCTTTGGGGTATCGCGAAGATCTCGATGCGGTAATATCCGAATCGGACAGCGAAAGCACCCTTGACGGAAAGGAGGGAAAGAACGATTGATGCGGATATATATCAAAACCGAAAGGGCAATGGTCAGAAATCTGGACCGCCGAGACTTGGAGACTGTGTTTCGGTATCGAAATTCTGCGGAATGCGCAAAATACCAAAGGTGGGACGATACCTCGGCAGACGCCATTGCTTCTCTGATTGACAGGCATTGCAATGATGTATTTCTTTCGGACAAAGCCGAACAGCATTATGCCGTTTCATTGAAAAACAATGTATGCATAGGAGAGTTGGCGTATTTTTATACGGCGGCGGATGCATGCATTACGTTGGGCATTACCGTTTCTCCGGAGTATCAGGGGAGAGGATATGCTTACGAAATATTAAAGGCGGTTGTGGCGTGCATTCAAAAGCAACATCCCCAAACGGATATTGTCGCATTGATTGAGCCGGAAAATCAAAAAAGCATCGGCTTGTTTTCCAAACTGGGTTTTGAACGGGAATGCTACGCGCCGTCGATTTCTTCCTACATTTACACCGTTTACGGAAAAAAGGAATAATCCTTTGTCGATTTGCAAACAGAACAAAGAACGGCAGCCGTTACAGTTGCCGTTCTTTGTTTTTCGGTTGAACAAATTTTGGGGCTTAAAGGATATAATCGCTGATACAGTCATACCAATGCACGTAGGTTTCGCCGTTGACAGTTAAGGTCTCGTTGTTCGGGAGCAGTTCTGTCCACAGCTTTCCAAAGCGTTTAT
>CAYYCU010000068.1:0-8387 GCA_964470415.1 uncultured Ruminococcus sp. | reverse complement strand
GCTTTATGGTATATCATTTTTCGGGTGGGCATATCGTAGTAGCAGTTGACGCTTTGGAGGGGGTTATGAAGAAAAAATTTGGGTTACACGTGCCGCTGCCGGTCGCCGTTATGCTTTTAATGATGCTGGCAACCGACCGGAGCGGGGTGTGTCTGCTAACGGTATTGGCAGCTTTTTTGCATGAGGCGGGACATTTGCTGGCGGCGCGGGCGCTGCATATTCCATTGGGAAACATACGGCTGGACTTTTTTGGCGCACGGATTGAAATTACCGGCCGCATGCTTTCTTACGGGGAAGAGTGGATTTTGTGTGCCGCAGGCCCGATTTCCAGCCTTTTGTTTGCGGCATTCGGCGCGCTCTTTTGGCACTTTTCGGAATATTTTCAAATTTTTTCCTGCGCCTCTTTGGTATTGGGCGTGCTCAATTTACTGCCCATTCGCACATTTGACGGCGGCAGAATGTTGGAATGTGCATTAACCTGTGCGGCGGGAGAGCGAACCGCCGGCGCCATGATGCGCATTTGCTCTTTTTTATTTTTGTTCTTGCTTTGGAGCACGGCTGTTTACTTGCTTTTGCGGGCCGGAGACGGTCTTTCGTTGCTTTGCTTTTCCATGAGTCTTTTCTTCCGCTTTTTTGACGGAGAAAAATAGATTTTGAGAGTATATGAAAGAAAAAAAGAGAAAAAACGTGTTTTTTGTTGGATAAATCCAATTCTTTCGGTTTGAATGCGAATCGTTATGAATAATGACGAATTTTTAGTTTTTTTTGTAAATGTATTGCATTTTTGTAATATATCTGATACAATATACATCGTAATTTATGGTCAGGTGTCAAAAAAACGCTGTTTTTGCCTTTTGACGTTCAAAATAGGAGCATTGGCGGCAGACACCGGTCCGTTTTATTCCATATCATATTTTTTTATTTAAAGGAGTATTTATGCGGAATGAACAAAGATGTACTGATTCGGTTGGATGGAATTTCAAAATCGTTTGATGGAGAGACCGTTCTGGATAACATGAGTCTGGAAATTCACGACAAAGAATTTATCACGTTACTGGGGCCGTCCGGGTGCGGGAAAACCACAACCCTGCGTATTATAGGCGGTTTTGAAACGCCGGATTCCGGCAATGTCTTTTTCGATGGAAAACAAATCAATCACGTACCGCCGTATCAACGGCAAGTGAACACGGTATTTCAACGGTACGCGTTGTTTCCGCATTTAAATGTTTTTGATAATATTGCCTTTGGCTTGCGTATTCACAAATGTCCGGACCGTGAGGTGCGGGCAAAGGTAAAGGATATGCTGGCACTTGTCAATTTAAAAGGGTTTGAACGCCGGCGCGTCAGCACTCTGTCGGGCGGACAGCAGCAACGCGTGGCAATTGCGCGTGCTTTGGTCAATCAGCCCAAGGTGCTCCTTTTGGACGAGCCGCTGTCGGCTCTTGACCTAAAGCTCCGCAAGGATATGCAAAACGAGTTGAAGAACATTCAGCACCAAACCGGCATTACTTTTATCTATGTTACGCATGACCAAGAGGAAGCACTTTCCATGTCGGATACCGTTGTCGTAATGGAAAACGGCCATATTCAGCAAATCGGCTCTCCTACCGATATTTACAATGAACCGGTCAATGCTTTTGTTGCCGATTTTATCGGAGAATCCAATATTGTGGACGGTGTGATGCTTGCCGACAGGCGCGCCAAATTTGCGGGACATGTGTTTGACTGTGTGGACGGCGGCTTTGAAAAAAATGAGCCGGTAGACGTTGTGGTGCGGCCGGAAGATGTGGATGTGGTACCGCCGGAAAAGGGCATGCTGATGGGACTTGTAACCGGCGTGACTTTCCGCGGTGTGCATTATGAGATGATTGTGGATGTTGCCGGATTCAAATGGATGATTCAAACCACCGACTTTGTGGCAGAGGGGGAAACCATTGGACTTTCCATTGATCCCGATGCGATTCATATTATGAAAAAATCCGAATTTTCCGGTATGTTTGGCGACTATTCTTCTTTCAGCGATGAATTGGATAAACTTTCTGATGTGACGGAGGAAATAGAAGCGGAATGAAAAAACGTTCGGTATTTGAGCGGCTTGCCGCCGCTCCTCATATTGTGTGGTCTGTTATTTTTATTATTGCACCGCTGTTATTCGTTGTTTATTTTGCTTTTACCGACCGCAACGGGAATTTTACATTGGAAAATATTCTGTCGCTGTCATCTTATTCCAATACCTTTGTCATGTCTCTCGGCTTTTCTCTGATTGCCACAACGGTTTGCTTTTTGATTGGATATCCGTTGGCATACTGTATGGCGCGTATGTCGGAGCGTGTACGGAATATTTTGATGACGCTTTTAATGCTTCCCATGTGGATCAGTCTGCTGATTCGCACCTATTCCTTAATGGCGCTTTTGGATAACGGCGGCTTGGTAAACGGTTTTTTAACGCAGCTCGGATTTTCCAAAATTACCTTTATCGGTACCGATGCAGCTGTCATTTTGGGTATGATTTATGACTTCTTGCCCTATATGGTGTTGCCTATCTACACCACCATGACCAAATTGGACAAGCGGTATTTGGAGGCGGCATCGGATTTGGGCTGCAACAACCGTCAAACCCTGTTTCATGTCATTCTCCCGCTCAGTATGCCGGGAATTGTTTCCGGTGTCACAATGGTTTTTGTCCCCTCTATCAGCACCTTTTACATTTCGCAAAAACTTGGCGGCGGCTCTTTTGATTTGATTGGAGATGCAATCGAACGTCAGTTTAAGAATGCGGTTACTTATCACACGGGTGCGGCAATTTCTTTGGTGATGATGATTCTGATTTTGATTTCTCTTGCGGTGATGAATCGTTTCTCTGACAGTGAGGAGGAGATTATCGTATGAAATTCTTATCAAAATGTTATATCGGTCTCATTTTCCTGCTTTTGTATGCTCCGATTTTGGTAGTCGTTATTTTTTCATTTAATGAATCCGGGAGCTTAAGCAACTTTTCCGGCTTTAGCCTGTATTGGTACCGCGAGTTGTTTCGCGACGGCGAGGCGCTGAACGCACTCAAAAATTCGTTGATTTTGGCTGTTTTTTCCTCTCTTTTGGCAACGTTTATCGGTACGTTGGCGGCGTTTAGCATTGCACGTGCAAAAAGCAAACGGTATCAGCGTCTTATGGAGGGCATTTCCAATATTCCCATGATGAACCCCGATATTGTAACCGGTGTTTCCATGATGCTGTTGTTTGTCGGCGTTGCAAGCATTTTAAAGTTCGGCAATTCTCTCGGCTTTTGGACCATGCTGTTGGCGCATACCACCTTTAATTTACCGTATGTCATTCTTTCCGTTCTGCCAAAATTTCGGCAAATGGATAAGAATTTGACCGAGGCGGCACTGGATTTGGGATGCACGCCGATGCAAACCTTTTTCCGCGTGGAATTTCCTTCCATTCTGCCGGGTGTTATATCGGGCTTGATGATGGGCTTTACGCTTTCATTAGATGACTTTGTTATCAGCCACTTTGTCAGTTCCCCCGATTTCAAAACGCTGCCTCTTTATATTTACAATCAAACGGCACACGAGGTAAAATTCAGCATGTATGCATTGTGTACGTTGTTGATGACTGTCATTCTTTTCCTTTTAATTGCGGTGAATTTGGCCGGAACGGCAGGCGAAAACCGCGCCAAGAAGAAAGAGATAAAAGCTTTGACGGAGGTGAGACGCTGACATGAAAAAAACGGTTTGTACTTTTGCCGTACTGATTGGATTGCTGGTTCTTGTCTGCTTGGGGCTCTCCTCCTGCGGCGGAGAGGAAAGCGCCGTTACGCTTTATGTGTACAACTGGGGCGAATATATTTCCGATGGCTCCGAGGGAACCTTGAATGTAAATGAAGCGTTTGAGCAATATTGCCGGGATGAGTTGGGACTTAATGTGTCCGTCAATTATTCTACCTTTTCCAGCAATGAGGATATGTATGCAAAAATCAGCAGCGGTTCGGCTGTTTACGATGTCATTATCCCTTCCGATTACATAATTCAGCGTATGGTGGAAGAAGGACTGTTGGCTGCGCTTGATTTAACCAAAATCCCCAATTACGAATATGTGGACGAAAAATTCAAGGGCGACAATGTTTATTACGAAGATGACAGCGATAATGTTTACTCGATTCCGTATTTTTACGGCATGATCGGTGTCATTTACAATACATCGATTGTTCCCGAAGATGAAGAAAATATCGGCAGCTGGGAATTGATGTGGGACAGCGACTATGTAGGCGACATTTTGCAATACAATAACAGCCGCGATGCCTTTGGAACGGCACTTTATTCCCTTGGATACGATGTGAATGAGGCAACGGAGGAGCAATGGCGTGAAGCCTTGCAATTGCTGAAAAGTCAAAAATCATTGGTGCAGGGCTATGTTATGGACGAGATCTTTAACAAGATGAAGAGCGGCTCTGCGGCGGTTTCCTCTTATTATGCCGGCGATTTTCTTTCCATGTATGAGGACAACGATGATCTCGCCTTCTTTTATCCGACGCGCGGGAAAAACGGCGTTGCGGGAACCAACAGTTATATTGATGCGATGTGTATTCCGGCAAATGCAAAAAATTATGATTTGGCTTTGGCGTACATCAATTTTATGTGCAGTGAAGAGGTTGCCGTTGCCAATGCCGAATACACGTATTATGCCTCTCCTTTGACAACGGTTATACAAAACGAGGATTACCGCGCATGTATGGAGGAGGTTCATCCGGATGCAATGGATATTTTATACGGAGAAACCGCCAATTCCGTACAAACGCAAGCGTATTTAAATCTGACACCGGAGCGTTTGACCATGTTGAACGAGCTTTGGGAAGAGTTAAAGGTAGAAAGCAGCATCGGTTCGGGCATTTATGTTTGTTGCGGTGTGATTGTTGGGGCATTGATTCTTCTGGTTGTGTGTCAGATGATAAAAAAACGCCGTTGGGCAAAATTGTATGATTGATGTTTCATTTTAAAAACCGAAGGGGAAAAGACCTGTGCTTGACAAAGTCTTATCCCCTTCGCTTTTTATGGAAGAGCAAGTTTGCTTGCTTTTTGTTTGGCTTTTATTTATTGTACCACATCACAAAATGAAATGCCGTAATATTGCATCCGTGCAACGGTCGCACGGTCAAGCCGTTCGCCGCACACCGCAATCGGAACGGCGGGAGGGCAGGAGACATTGATGCCTGCCAAAATACGCCCCTCGGCTTGTGCGGTGGGAATCCGTTCATGCTCCGCAAAAAGCGCCTCACGAATGGAGAGAACGGCTTGCGGACAGGTTATGGGCGGAACCTCGGACGGCAAAGCAGGGCGGCGCGCTACCTTCAAAAACGCGTCTGAAAGCTGCTGTAAGCTTTTTTCGCCCAATTCCGGTGAAAGCATCAAAACCAAAAAGTCGGGATCGGCAAACTCGCAAACGATGTTGCGGCTTTGCAGACAGTTTGCAAGTTCTGTTCCCGTGTAGCCGATTGCTTTTGTAAGGACGGTCAGCTTTAGCGGCTCGGTTCCGAACAGTGTAAAGCCGTTTGCTTTCATTTTGCGTTTGTATTCCTCGGCACGGTCCGCAAATATACGGAGCTTTTCCGCATAACCGTTACAGATATAGGCATTGACTGTGTCCAAGGATTGTAAAATCAGATAGGACGGACTGGTAGAGCCAAAGAGTGCCAATGCGTTTTTTGCGGTGCTTTTCATCCAGTTCGGCGCATTTTTACCGAGATGCAAATATGCGGCTCCCGTGAGCGCGGGAAGTGTTTTATGTGCCGAATCACAACACAAATCGGCACCGAGATCAAGCGGATGACGCGATACGGGCAAAAATTTAAGATATGCACCGTGTGCATTGTCTACCAGCAAAAGCGTACCGAGACGATGACAGATTTTTGCAACGGCTTGAATATCGGCACAGCCTCCCAAATAATCGGGGGAGGTCAAATAAACGGCAACCGGTGCTTCTTGCACAATCCGTTTTTCCAACTCTGCCGTTTTGGCCGCGTCAAGCGGGCAGGAAAGATAGGAACCGTATGCCTCCGGCATCAGCCATGAAACCTGCAAATCCAACAGCCCTGCGGCGGTTACAAATGTTTTGTGCGCGTTTCTTGCTGCCAAAATCAACGGTTTTTTTTTCGATTTTTTTGCATGCAGTGCGGCAAGATAGAGCATGGCGCGAATGCATTGGGAGGAACCCTCGGTGGAGTAAAAGGTGGCTTGACTTTCAAAAACAGAGGTCGCGTTTTGCTCACTTTCGGCAATGATACCGGCGGCATCGTAAAGATTGTCGGCACCGTTGATTTCGGTGATGTCGAACGGCTCTGCGCCCAGTACGGCAATTCCCTTATGCCCCGGCATATGCATGCGCAGGGACCCCCCCTCGGCATATTTTTTTACAAAATCGCAAATCGGCGTATTCATATTATTCTTCAATCAATTCGGATGCCGCTACCATAATGGCGCATTCCATACGCTTGCGGAAAAGCTCGCAGCCGTATTTGTAAACACCGCGTACCGAGCCCGTTGCGTGATAGGCGTTTGCGGCACATCCGCCCGAACAGTAAAGCTTTGCCCAACAGTCTCGGCAGTCCGGACGTGCATAAACATTGCAGGCCTCAAATTCGCATTGGACGGATGTATTGGCAATTCCGTTCCAAATATCTCCCAGCTTAAAATTTTCTTCTCCCACAAATTGGTGGCAGGGATAGAGATCGCCCCATGGTGTGACTGCCATGTATTCTGTTCCGGATCCGCATCCGGAAATGCGCTTATAAATACAGGGCCCGCCGGTCAGATCAATCATATAGTGATAAAATGTAAAAGGTTTACCCGCACGGCGGCGTGCAATCATCAATTCTGCCAGCTTTTCGTACTGTTCCAATACAATGGGGAGGTCTTCTGCCGTCAGTTCGGAGGGATCTCCGGGGGCGCAAACCACCGGCTCCATACTCAATTCGGTAAATCCGAGATCCAGCATGGTTTGAATATCCTTTAAAAAGTCCGGATTGGCATGGGTAAAGGTGCCGCGCATATAATAATTTTTGCCTCCGCGTGCGGCTACCAGCTTTTGAAATTTCGGAACGATGCGTTCCCAGCTTCCGTTGCCCGCATAGTCTACGCGAAAACGGTCATGAATTTCTTTTCTGCCGTCCAAGCTGAGTACGACATTGCTCATTTCGCGATTGGCAAAGTCGATGATATCGTCATTGATGCCAAGCCCGTTGGTGGTTAAAGTAAAGCGGAAGTTTTTTCCTTTTTCTTTTTCAATTGACCGTGCATAGGCTACCAGTTGTTTTACAACATTAAAATTCATCAACGGCTCGCCGCCGAAAAAATCAACTTCCAGGTTGCGGCGCGAACCGGAATTTTCAATCAAAAAGTCCAAAGCGCGTTTTCCAACTTCAAAACTCATTACCGCGCGCTCACCGTGATATTTTCCTTGACTGGCAAAGCAATAGGCGCAGTTGAGATTGCAGGTGTGCGCCACATGCAGGCAAAGTGCCTTGATGACACCGGTTGTTTTTTTCTTTAATTCGCCTGCCATAGGCGCAAAAGTATCGGGGGTAAAGAGCTTGCCCGCTTTTTGCAGCTCTGTCACCTGCGTATAGCATCCTTCAATGTCCGTACGGGTGATACCGTTTTTTCCAACGTATTTGCGCTGCATTTCGTCTAAAATTTCATTGCGATCGTGCGTTTCAAAGAGCGCAATGATGTCATACGCAACTTCATCTACTACGTGAACCGAACCCGAACAAATATCCAGTACAATGCAAAGACCGCCCAATTTATATTGATGTACCATTTTTGATTCCTTTTTATATTTGTTTTTGTTTTTCTTCCAAATAAGGCTTAAGGGGAGAAAAACTTTTTTGCTCAAAGTTTTCCTCCCCGCAATTCATTTTTCAAAAATTACTTGCTTTCCTTCTTGTTTTCGCATTGCTGATTTGCAATGCCGCAGCTTGTTTTGCAAGCGGACTGGCAAGAAGTTTGGCACTCACCGCAACCGCCGTTCTTTGCGCTGTCGCAGAGATTGCGGGTTTCCAAGGTCTTAATATGCTTCATGATTACAATCCTCCGTTTGAAACTTTGATTAATGATAGTATAGCACAAACTTTTATTAAAGTCAATAATTTTAAAAAAATATTCTTATATTTTTTGAAGAAATGACATTTTGAAAACCGTGTTTTCGTTACGGTGCTTTTGAAAATCTCAAAGAAATAAAAAATAAAAATAAAAAAACGAAAAAAAGTTTAAAAAAGGTCTTGACAAAGCAGTTTGGTTATGGTATAATAACGAAGTCGTCAGCAGTAGCGGATGACAATGGAAGCATAGCTCAGTTGGGAGAGCATCTGCCTTACAAGCAGAGGGTCATAG
>CAYYCU010000067.1:0-8416 GCA_964470415.1 uncultured Ruminococcus sp. | reverse complement strand
ATAAAAATCAGGAAAAGGATTTTCTGCTTCTCCGGAATTTGAAGGATGCCGGATGCAATGCGGAACAGATAGAAAAGTTCCTTCAACTGCGGCAGACAGGAAAAACGAGCGGACAGCTGCGCATCCTGTCACAACAGCGGGAACTCCTGCTGGAAAATCTTCACGAGAGCCAACAGAAGATCGACAGTCTGGATCATCTGCTTTATTTCATGAAAACAAATTTATCAGGGAGGAAAAATGAAACGTATGGTAACATCCGCACTGGCGGCAGCAATGCTGTCCGCCGTCAACCTTCAGGCACAGACAGAAAGGACAACAATCATGAACAATAAAATCACTCCGCAGAAACTCGAACTCACGCAGGAATGGGACAAGACTTTTCCGAAAAGCGACAAGGTAAACCACCGTAAAGTCACTTTCGCCAATCGTTACGGCATTACGCTGGCGGCAGACGTATATGAACCGAAAAATGCAAACGGCAAATTCGCCGCCATCGCCGTAAGCGGTCCGTTCGGCGCAGTTAAAGAGCAGTGCAGCGGACTCTATGCCCAGACGCTGGCGGAGCGCGGTTTCCTCACGATCGCCTTCGACCCGTCGTTTACGGGCGAGAGCGGCGGCATGCCGCGCCGGATGGCTTCGCCGGACATCAACACGGAGGATTTTCAAGCCGCAGTCGACCTTCTCTCCACTCAGCCGAACGTCGATCCTGAACGGATCGGAATTCTCGGAATCTGCGGATGGGGCGGCATGGCGCTGAATGCCGCCGCGCTGGATACACGGATCAAAGCAACCGTCGCCGTCACCATGTATAACATGAGCCGCGTGAACGCAAACGGTTATTTTGACGCGAACGACAGCGAAAAAGACCGTTATGAAATGCGGAAAAAACGGAATGCGCAGCGGACAAAAGAATATGCACAGGGCTTTTACGAGCAGGGCGGCGGCGTAGTCGATCCGCTGCCGGCGGATGCGCCGAAATTCGTGAAAGATTATTACGATTACTACAAAGCACCGCGCGGTTATCACAAGAGATCCGGCAACTCCAACGACGGCTGGACGGTCACAGGCACAATGTCGTTCCTGAACCAGCCGATTCTCGCATACTCAAAAGAGATCCGCTCGGCGGTATTGCTCGTCCACGGAGAAAATGCGCATTCGCGATATTTCAGTGAAGACGCCTACCGGGATATGTCCTCCTATACGGACTATCGCGACAACAAAGAGCTCCTGATCGTTCCCGGCGCATCGCACACGGATCTTTACGACGGCGGAGGAAAAAATGCGATCCCGTTCGACAGAATCGAATCGTTCTTCCGGAAAAATCTGAAATAAACGATTCCGATGCAAAGCATACGGGGCATCGGAAAATTTCGCCTGCAGCGGACTCTATGCCCAGACGCTGGATCTCGGCAGGACTTCCAGTCTTGCCGAGATTATCTTTCTGTGATACAGGGCACGCGGCATCAGACCAATTTTTTTGAGAAAACACTTCTCCGGGACCGCCGGAGCAGTTTTCATAAATTTTTCTCTTTTTCCGGGAAAAGCCATTGACTTACAGTTACTGTAAGGTTTACTTTAATGACTGCAAGCTTGAAAAAGAAACAAAAAAGGAAGAAAAAAAATGGATATAAAAAAAATCAAATCTCCGGCAGATGTCAAAAAACTCTCTCTTTCCGAACTCAACACCCTTTGCGGCGAACTGCGTGATGTTCTGCTGAAAAAACTCAGCGCACACGGCGGGCACATCGGGCCGAATCTCGGAATTCTGGAGGCGACAGTCGCCATGCACTATGTCTTCAACTCTCCGGTTGACCGGATCGTTTTCGACGTTTCGCACCAGTGCTATGTCCACAAGATGCTGACCGGGCGCATGGAAGCGTTTACCGATCCGGCGAAATACGATGAAGTTTCCGGCTATACGGAACCGTCGGAAAGCGAGCATGACGCATTCATCATCGGGCATACCTCAACCTCAATCAGCCTCGCCTGCGGACTTGCCAAGGCGCGGGATCTGAAAGGAGAGACGAACAATGTCATCGCCGTAATCGGAGACGGCTCTCTGAGCGGCGGCGAAGCCTATGAAGGGTTGAACAATGCCGCGGAAGCCGGCACCAACCTGATTATCATCGTCAACGACAATCAGATGTCCATTGCGGAAAATCACGGCGGGCTGTATCAGAATCTGAAAGAGCTCCGTGAAACAAAAGGCAAAGCGGAATGCAATTTCTTCAAATCAATGGGCTTCGATTACCGGTATTTGGAAGAAGGAAACGACCTGGAGTCTCTGATCAAAACATTCCAGTCTGTCAAAGATACCCCGCATCCGGTCGTCGTGCATATCAATACGGAAAAAGGGCACGGATATTCCTTCGCGGAAGAACAAAAGGAGAACTTCCACTGGGGAATGCCTTTTGATCTTGCAACAGGCAAGCCGAAACAGAGTTTCGAGGAAGAGGATTACGGCGACCTGACCGCGGAGTATCTGCTGGAAAAAATGAAGGAGGACAAACGGATCGTCGGCATCACAGCCGGAACGCCTGCCGTATTCGGTTTTACGGAAGAACGCCGCAGACAGGCGGGAAAACAGTTTGTCGATGTGGGAATCGCCGAAGAACATGCGGTCGCGCTGGCATCCGGGATCGCCGCAAACGGAGGACGTCCGGTCTTCGGCGTGTTCAGCACCTTTATCCAGCGCGCCTACGACCAGTTGTCGCAGGATCTCTGCATCAACAACAATCCGGCGGTGATTCTGGTGTTCTGGGGCTCGCTTTCCTCCATGAACGATGTGACGCATCTCTGTTTCTTCGATATTCCCGTCATAAGCAATATCCCGAACATGGTTTATCTTGCGCCGACAAACAGGGAAGAATACCTCGCCATGCTGGAATGGAGCCTGAAACAGACGGATCATCCGGTCGCCATCCGCGTCCCTGCAAACGGAGTCATCAGCAGTTCCGCTCCGGTTGACGCCGATTACAGCAAACTCAACCGTTATCAAGTCACGAAACGCGGGAAAAACGCCGCAATCCTCGCGCTCGGCAGTTTCTATCAGCTCGGAGAATCCGTTGCGACGGAACTGAAAAAGAGTGCGGGAATAGACGCAACGCTCATCAATCCCCGTTATATTTCCGGTGTGGACTCCGCGCTTCTGGAGGAACTGAAACACGATCATCAGGTCGTGGTCACGCTGGAAGACGGCATTCTGGACGGTGGATTCGGAGAAAAAATCGCGCGATATTACGGTCCCTCCGGAATGAAGGTGCTGAACTATGGAGCCCGGAAAAAGTTCGTGGACCGTTACGACCCTGCGGAACTGCTGAAAGCAAATCGCCTGACTCCTGCGCAGATCACGGAGGATATCCGTGCCATTCTGAACTCATAAGATATCATTGAGTCTGCCGGCGGGAAAATGCCGCAGAGTACAGCATATCAGCCTCATACTCTGCGGCAGGCAAGGTTTTCTTTATGGAATCCGTTATTCTTACCGTTCCGACACCCGCAGGAAGACCTGCATGGAGGACTCCCCGCGATTCTGCCAGAGGGCATACGGAATTGCACATACTTCCACATTCCGGTACTGCGGGGAGGTATTGCGGTAAAGCGCATCGTCTCCGCTGAATTCCAACTTTGCATTGCAGCGGATTGCCACCGTATCTTCCGGCAGCCCGTCAACTTGACCGAGCCTGAAATCCGGAACGGACGGCAGGATCACGCTTTGCAGCGGAACGCCGGGATTGTCCACGCTTTCCAGACAATAAACCACGGGACCTCGCTGAATCGCAACTTTCCCGGCGTCGGCGGCAATCGACGGATGCGGATAAATCAGTTCCGGTTTCATTGCCAGAACCGCCGTAATCCGGTCTCCGGGCTGCCACTCGCGCATCATTTTCCAATAGCCGGATTCCATTTCGCCGTTCACGGCGTTTCCATTCACTTCAATGGAATATTCTCCGCACCATGCGGGGATTCTCAACGCAACGGCAAAGGTGCCTCCGCACAGGACTGTAAGCGCAAGACTGCCGTCATAAGGATATTTCCCGTCAATTCTCACCTCGTAATTCTCCGTGGAAACGACTGCCGCCGCCGGAATATCAATCCGAAGAAGTTCCGGCGAAACGGAACAGCAGAACGTCCCAAGCTGAGGCAGAAAACGGCAGTAGTTCGTGGGACAGCAGGAACAGTCGAACCATTTCTGACGTTTTTTCCGGGTGACTCCGTGCTCATATGTGGTGTCATTGACCTCAAGCAGGTTCGCATAGAAGAATTCATCTCCGGAAAGGCTGATTCCGCTCAGTCCGTTATTGTAGAGGACACGCTCCAGCACGTCCGCATATTTCGATTCTCCGGTGGCGTCAAGCAGACGTTTTGCAAAGAGGGCAAGCCCGATCGCGGCACAGCTTTCTGCGTAAGCCGTATCGTTCGGAAGCCCGAAGTCATGCGTAAACTCCTCATTGTGGCTTGTCGCGCCGATTCCGCCCGTGATATACATCTGCCTCCGCGTCACATTGTCGAACAGCCGGACAGCCGCATTCAGGAGTCCGGAATCCTGCGTTTCGACGGCAACATCCACCATTCCGCAGTAGAGATAGACCGCACGCACCGCATGCCCCACGGCTTTTTCCTGCAGACGGACCGGTTTATGAGCCTGGCGGTTCGGCAGCTGGGCGCGGTTCAGGCTTTTTTCCACATCCGCAAAATAACTGGGTTCGGCGCCGCGCTCGTCAATGAAGAACTTTGCAAGTTCCAGATACCGTTTCTCACCGACCGCACGGTAAAGCCTGACCAGCGCGAGCTCGATTTCCTCATGTCCCGGATAACCTCTTTTCTGTCCCGGGGCGGGGCCGAACACCGATGCGATATAATCCGCATAACGGCACATCGCGTCAAGAAACCTGCGGGAACCCGTCGCCTCGAAATGCGCCACCGCCGCCTCGATCAGATGTCCGGCGCAGTAAAGTTCATGCTGATTTCCGAGATTGCTCCATCTCTTTTCCGGTTCGACAACGGTGAAATGAACATTCAGATACCCGTCTTCCTGTTGCGCTCCGACAATCAGATCGACCAATTCATCCAGTTCTTTTTCCATTGCGGGATCGGGATGAACCATCAGCATTTCCGCCATGCCTTCCAGAACTTTCGCCACATCGGAATCCCAGAAGACATGAGGTTGATCCGGTTCTCCTTTCTTCCATTGGAGCTTGAATGCTTTCAGCCTCCCCGTCTCTTCGCAGCGCCGGATGCAGCCCGGAATCGTAACACGATACCCTGTTTCCTGCCTCGGTGCAAAAACAGGGTCCAGCAGTTTGATTTTCTTTTGCGGGATACCGTCAATTTTTTTCATGGTAAAATCCTTTCCTGAACATATCTGCCGTTCATTGCAATATTATAATGAAATATCCGGAATCCGCAAGCTGACGCAACAGTAGAAAATAGAGCCGATTCCGACTTTCATTGTTTTTATCTTCTCTTTTTCTTCTTTTATTTCCCTCTGAAAAAGATTGACTTGCCGGAATATCGGCATATAGTACCGATAAGAGATGAAACCGACATAAAAAGGAAGTTGTTTCAATGCGGATTCAGTTGAAAGCGAATAATGCGGGCCGTCTCATTTCACGCGGACGCGGCGGGCATATTTCACGCATTATCAGGAACTGGGAACTGATCTTTGTGCTGAAAAGCAGACTGGAAATGTTTGTCGGCGGGGAAAATTTCGACGTCACGGCGGAGCATTGCCTGCTTCTGCCTCCCGGAATCCGCCACGGTGGGAGAGGCGGATATACGCCGGACCTCTCCTTTTTCTGGATTCACTTTCTTCCGGCAGACAGGAAAAGTGAACAATATCTGAAAAAACTGCCACGGTGTTTCAAGGCAATGAATCCGGCAAGATTAAGTGAATATTTCCAGCTTTTTCTTTCCCTTCAGGAAGATTCTCCGGAAGATGAGGAGGGACTGGACATGCTGGTGCAGCTCATCTTCCACGAAGCCTGCCGGAAAACCGGGGAAAACAGTGCGGCAAAAGAACTGCCGCCTCTGGTGCAGCATCTCAGGAAAACTCTGTTCCTGCGGTTCCGCGAACCCCTTTCCACTTCGCTCCTCGCGAAAGAACTGCAATGCAATCCGGACTATCTGGGGAGACTCTACCGGAATTATTTCAATGAATCCATTACGGACGCCCTGAACCGAATCCGGATCCGTCATGCGGCGGAACTGCTCCGGACCAGTTCGCTGAACGTCGCGCAAATCGCCGATGAAGTCGGATTCAATGATCCGGCTTACTTCCGCCGCCGCTTTTTCCGCTGTTATGCAATGTCGCCCGGAGCCTACCGCAAATTGAAAATACAGGAATTTGTCAATACGGAATAGCTTTCAGCCGTACGGCAAGCATAATCCATCGGGTTTTCCGGCAATGATATCCTCAGAAAATTCCGGCTTTTTCACTTGATATTATCTTTTACTATAGTATAGTAAAATAATATACTCGTCACAAGCAACGGAGAATCGGAAAGCCAGAACAATAAGGGCAGAGCCGATCCGAAGGGCGGGAATATTGAACCCAATGGAATAAAAATAAAGAAACCTGTTTTGCGAGTTGGATCATCGGTTCAGGTATGATCCAGCCGGTTTCAGGTTCATCTTTCTCCTGAAAGGCAGCAATGATCAAAAAGATTTATCTGGTACACCATACGCATATGGACATCGGTTATACGGACTTGCCGGAAGAAGTCATGAACCAGCAGAGGACATTCCTGGACCGTGCAGTCAGGGAATGCCGCCGTTCACCGCAGTACCGCTGGACCATTGAATCCACCCATCTGCTGAAAGATTATCTGGAGCATCGCCCGCAGAAAGCCGCGGAAGACATTTTCCGCTGTCTGCGCACCGGACAGATGGAACTGATGGGGTTTGAGTATCAGCCGCTTCTGGAACTCTGCTCCGCATCCGAGCTGGAACGGGTCTGTTCCTATGCAAAACAGGTTGCGGGGGAAAATCATTTCCCGGTATCCTGCGCCATGCTGAACGATATCGGAGGCTGGCCGGCAACTTTGCCGGATGTCTGCGCACGTTCCGGAATCCGTTACTTTGTATCCGGTGTCGGCGCATTTCAGGTTTTTCTTCCCTGGACCAGGGAACTGCCGCATCTTTTCCGGCACCGGGGCCCGGAGGGAGGACGGCTTCTGGTCTGGAATCTCGGAATCGACCGCCGCATTCCCCCTGTACAGAGCAAAGCCCTGCTCGCTGTCTATGGGCTGGGCGCCAATTACATCATCAATCCGTGGATGGAGGCGCTCGGATTCGGGACAGGGAAAAAAGTGGAAGCGGAGGGACATACGCGCCGGGAACAGCGCTCGCCGGAAGAAATTTACCATGAGCTGGAGGAACGCCTGAACGCGGAACAATATTCCTATGAAGAACTTATGCTTCAATACGGGGGAGACAACCGCTGGCCGAATCCGGATCTCCCGGAAATCATCGCAAGAATCAATGCCTCCGGGAAACTGCCGGAAATCGAACTGACCACTCCGTCCCGTTTCATGGAACTCATGGAACAGCGTTACGGAGCCGACATCCCGGAATACTCCGGTATGCTGGCGGACCCGTGGGTCATAAGATGCAACCCGGCAAGTTCTTCCCTGAAATGCTACCGCTCCGCTCAACGGAATTATCTGCTGGCGGAACGGCTTGCGGGACAATATCCCTGCCACCGGATGGAACGGCTTCTGAACGAAACGGCTGACTGGCTCGGGCTCTATTCCGATCACACCTGCGGATTAAGCACCTGGCATGCCCCTCTGCTGAGAAAACCCGGCGCGGAGCCCGGACAACGCGAATTCCTCCCCTTGAGACAAAGCTGGCGCGCCAAGCTGTTTTATGCTGAGTCTGCGGACGCATCCGGCAGAAAGGCAATCCGGGCTCTGGCAGGACGGAATCTGTTCTGCGGCGACGGCAGCAACTTGTGGCTGGTCTGGAATCCGGCGAAACAGACTCAAGGCGGAATCGCGGAATTCTATGCCGGGCGCGATCAGGGAAAACTGAAAAGAGTGACGACGCTCAATGGAAAAGAACTGCGTTTCGAGGAAAAAGGATTTCACCGTTATCTTGTGGAACTTCCCGCATTGAGTGGAAATGAAGTCACACAGCTGTTTTATGAACTGGAAACGGACCAGGATCGCATGGAAAAGCCTTTGCCGGTTTTGCAGCCGATGCCGAAATCATGGCAGAACCGTTTCTTCAGGCTTGATTTTGCGCATAACGGCGCAGTGGAATGCTTTTCCAGTCTGGAAGGAGAAACCTTTTACCGCAGGTCAGGCGCCCTGCCCGGTTTCCTTGAACCGGTATTGGAACTGCCGCAGGATTACCAGTTAAGCTGGACGGGCGCGGGCATGGCTCCGGTGGAACGGTGCGGTTATCCCTCCGC
>CAYYCU010000066.1:4023-8438 GCA_964470415.1 uncultured Ruminococcus sp. | reverse complement strand
GGATCAGCATAGCGAGGTTGGTCTTGCCGCAGGCAGAGGGGAATGCGGCGGAAATGTATTTGATTTCGCCTTGCGGATTTTCAAGACCGAGAATGAGCATATGCTCTGCCATCCAGCCTTCTTTGCGTCCGAGGTAGGAGGCAATGCGGAGTGCAAAGCACTTTTTGCCAAGAAGAACGTTTCCGCCGTAACCGGAGTTTACGGACCAAATGGTATTGTCCTCCGGGAAGTGGCAGATGTAACGCTTTTCCTCATCGCAGTCGGCAACGGCATGCAGACCTTTTACAAAGTCGGGAGAATCGCCCAATGCCTCCACAACGTTGAGGCCGACTCTGGTCATAATCAGCATGTTGAGTACCACGTAAATGGAGTCGGTCAATTCGATTCCGATTTTTGCAAAGTCGGAGCCGACAACGCCCATGGAGTAGGGAATGACATACATGGTCTTGCCCTTGTAAGAATTTTTATAAAGCTTGGAGAGCTTTTCGTAGCATTCTTTGGGATCCATCCAGTTGTTGATGTTGCCCGCGTCCTCTTTTTTGCGTGTACAAATAAAGGTTCTGTTTTCTACGCGCGCCACATCGTTTACCGCGGTTCTGTGCAGATAGCAATTGGGGTACAGCTCCGGATTCAATGCTTCCAGCTCGCCCGTTTTGCAAGCCTGTGCACGCAGCGCTTCGGTTTGCTCTTCGCTGCCGTCAATCAGGACAATGTCATCGGGGGAAACCAGATTTGCCATTTCCTGAATCCATTCTAAAGCATACTTGTTTTTGATCTCTTTGATCATGGTTTTTTGCTCCTTTTATATGGTAATTTTATTTAAACAAATGCAAAAAGATTACGGAATTACCTCATCATCCAGCTTATATTTTACACTTTTTTTTCTTTCTTTTCAATGGTCTTTGACCAAAGGTTACGAATTGTTCATAATTTTGACAATCCGTTCTAAAAAGGCGCATGTTTTCATTGCAAAAGTTTCAATAAAAACATTCATGTTTTCGCTTTTTTGTTATCAAAGCGCGTTTCGGCAAAATACGGTTTGCAGTCTGTTGTCGCGGGGCGCCTTTTGTCGAATGGTGAAAAGTCTTTTGTATCGCTGCTTAAAAAAATAATTTTTAAATCAATTGTAATTTGGATAAACCGTATAAAATGATAAAATTTGTACATTTGACTTGACATTGTATTTTCGGAGTGCTATAATAACCAATAGGAGAGAAAGAACTTTTGCCAAAGCGGAAAAAGTTCCGACTCCGGAAAGAAAGGAAGGAAAGTTATGAAGAAAATTCAAAAACTGTCAACCTGTTTACTTCTTTTGTTGTTGGCGTTGAGTATGATACTTACATCATGCGTCAGCCCGTCACCCGAACCCGATCCCGGAACAACCGATTCCGTAACAACCGAGTCCGGGACCCACGACCATGACGGCGAGCAAACAACGGCTCCGACACAAACGTGTAAACACACAAACACCATGCTGCGGAATGCTTCCCAGCCCACTTGTTCCACAGAAGGCTACACGGGTGACACCGTTTGCGCCGATTGCGGAACCACGATAGCCAAGGGTACTTCCATTGCAACGGTTGCACACCAATGGAATGACGGTGTGGTAACCAAGGATCCGACCTGCCTTGCAGAGGGGACCAAAACCTTTACCTGCACGGTTTGCGGCGGATACAGACAGGAGCCCGTTGCCAAGGTAGGACATCAAGATGTGTATCACGATGCCCTTGACGGCACGCACACGCACACTTGCTCGACCTGTACGATGAGTGAAAACGAGGAGCATACGCCCGTAGATGCCAACGGCACCCCTCATGTAGCTACCTGTACCGAAGCGGCTTACACCGAGTATGTTTGCGCAAAGTGCAACGGTACTTATAAGGTGTACAGCACGACCGAGTTGGCAACCGATCATGCTTGGGGCGAGTGGACGACCACGCCTGCTACCTGTACCGAAGAGGGCTCGCAGGTCAGACATTGCTCCAGTTGCGGTGCTTCCGATACCATTACACTTCCGGTAAATTCAAAGGCGCACAACTTTACGGTAGAGAGCCGTACCAATGCTACCTGCACAAGCCAAGGTAATATTCATTACGTTTGTGCCTGCGGTGAATCCAAGGACGAAGCGCTTCCGCTTTTGGCGCATAGCTACGGCGAGGCACATCCCGGTGCCGAGGCCGGCTGGACATATCAGGAATGCACCTCCTGCGGATATCAACTTTCTAAATTCGATGCTTCTACGGTTGTTTCCGCAACCCTGTCGGCAAACAGCGTGGAAAATATCAGTGCGGAGCAGGCACTGGAAGTCAGCGTAAAAAATGCTGCCATTCAGTTCCCGAAGGAAGTCGTTTCCCAAATGAAAGAAGCTGCAGCCGAAATCTCGGTAAAAGCGGACATCATGGACGATACAGCCAAATCCGAGCTGTTGGAAAATCAGTCTTCCAATCTGACCGATGACCAAAAGGCGCGTTTGGAAAATGTTCCGATTTACGATTTCGGCGTTACGGCAAACAATGAGGCCATCAGCAACTTTGACGCGGCTGTTACCGTCACATTGCCTTACACACTTCAGGACGGAGAAGATCCGGACGGTATTGTGATTTGGTATGTTGCCGATGACGGAACGATCACCGAGGTTTCCGCTACTTACGATGCGGATACGGAACAGGTTACGTTTACCGTTGAGCATTTCTCTTTCTATGCGGTTGCATATAAAGAGACGCAGGCAATGAAGTGTAGGCGCGGTCAGCACGATTGGGAAACGGTAGAAACCGTTGCCGCTTCCTGCGGCAGCTACGGCTATACACGCAAAGAGTGCACCCATTGCCATACCTCCACATTGGATAACATTGTAAATAAATTGGCACACAGCTACGGCGATCCCGTTCAGCCTACCGTTACCTGCGAAGAGGGCGGATATGTTACCAAGACCTGTGAGCACTGCGGCGATGTTGTACAGCTGGAATACATACGTGCGCTCGGTCACAAGCCGGACGGCGTTGCAACCTGTACAAAGGATTCCGTTTGCGAAACCTGCCACCAAGTGATAACACCGGCTCTCGGACACAAATGGAGCGAGTGGGAAACCGTTGTGGAGCCCACCGATGTCAACACTGGATTGCGCCGCCGCTACTGCCAGACCTGCGGTGAGATAGATGAAAATAAGCTGGCCGCAACCGGAACGATCACGGCAATTCAATATGAATCTTATCAAGAGCTTTTGGAGGCTCTATTCAAGAACGTTTTGAATCTCGGAAGCGGTACAATCGCTTTTGAAAACGAACAAAACGGAATGAATACAAAGTTCCAAGCTACCGTAGAGGACAGCGACGGTTCGTACAAGATGTTGATTCAAGTTACCGCTACCTACGGCGAAAAGACTGAACGCTTTGACATGGCTTATCGCAACGGCGTTTTGGTATATCAGCAAGTAAACGGCGATGATAAGGAAGGCGACATTGCAAACATCGAAGAGTTGCTGACATACGGATTTGGCGCCGACTTTGACCTTGCCATGAACTATGCGGAACAGGTATTCGATTATTTGGATACTTATGCAGAGGCTTATCTCGGTCAAACAAAAGAATTGTTGAATACGTACTCCGAGCTTTACGGTGCAAAAATCGATGAAGCTTTGGAAGCTGCGGGCTGCCAATACAGAGTTGCGGATTTGAATAAGATTTTGGATTCTTTGGAAACCGTATACGCTTACGCAGCTTTGAAGCTCGGTTACGAGACCGACCTTGTCATGCACGAAAATGTTCAAGTTCCCACCAAACAGGATTGGCACACGGTGCTTTCGGCTTTGATGAAGGCAACCGAAACCGATTCCGGAACGCTCTATACGGCAGACGCTACGAAACTTGTAGATGCGGCGGATGTTGTATTGACATGGTTTGAACAGCGTTTGGAAAGCCCGCTTTCCGATGTGATTTATGAGCTGATTGGCGCGGATTTGAGCGCATCCTATCCGGAAATTACCGATTGGGATACGCTGGTTACGTTTATCCGTACCAACCTCCCCGGAACCATGACCGTAAAGCAATTGACCGATAAGCTCATTACCGTAATTGAAAACAGCGAAAAAGGCGATATTGACGATATTTACTATGCTTTGAATTTCTGTATTTTCACATATGAAAATATGAATTCGCAAACACCGAAGTCTCCCGAAGAACTGTTGCAGTGCTTTATGAGCGGTGAATTCCAGCCCTCTATGACGGTTCAAAGCATTTTGGAGCAGAATGCCGAAGTTACATTGAACCAACTGTTAGCAGGTTTGGGCATTGAAGGCATGGAAAGCCTGGATGCACTTTACGATACGGTTTTGGTTCAGATGATTCCTTCTGTCATCTTTGGCGAAATTCCCGTTGGCGGCGATTCAAGTACCGATATAACCGTTGCAGACATTGTCG
>CAYYCU010000066.1:2856-3923 GCA_964470415.1 uncultured Ruminococcus sp. | reverse complement strand
TACTATTACGATGAGCTTCCCAATGTTTACCGTGCTTACTATACCATGGAAGGCTTTGACGGCACGGTTCCCGTATGGGTTGCAACAACAAATAACCAAAGCTTCTCTTTTGTTCAGCTTGAACAAACCGATGAAGAAATTACCTATACGTTGGGTGCCGAAGCAACCGATTTGCCGGATTACGAGAGATTGACGGTCATTAAACCGAACTGGAATGAGAATGTCATTATTCCGGACGGCTATACGCCGGTGGCGCTGACCGTTTTGGTTCCGAATTACTATGCACCTTACGATGGTATTTATTTCGAACTCTATGAAGCACCTTTTGTTCAGGACATTAGCGTTGGCAATTACGATACGGTTACGCTGGCAGACGGCAGAGTGCTGTATGTAAAAACAACAATGAGTGGTTTCCTGTGGGGTTACATTTCCGCAGGAGAAAACCTGTATGTTCCCGCAATTGTGGATACGGAGACAAACGAGATTTATTACCGCTATTCACAGTATCAATCCGAGTCGCATCGTATTTATTATGACAATTTGTTTGATGTAAAGGATTATTTGACGGTCAACGCAGACGGTACGTATAAAATCGACGCCGAGCTGATTCGTGCACTCAAGGCTTACTGTACCGAAGAGGGCGATGCTTTCTCCATTATCATGCAAGGCACTTATGAAACGGAAAACGCTTCCTATACTTCTTTCAATTTGTTGATGCAAAATACGGTTCCGACCGTTTTGGACGATCCGTTTGCAAGCATTGGCGGCGGTTCTTCCGGCCGTCCCGATAACGGTCTGGTTTATGATTTTGATTGGAGCATTCTGTACGGTGATTCGAGCGATTACAGTTATCGGTTCGAAACCAATGAAGACGGTACGGTTTCCGTTGTTTTGGGTAACGGTGCAAAGCTGAAGATTGATGTGGAATTTATGACTCGTGTTCCGCTTCCCGAAAACGCAACAGGTACTTACAACGAAGAATTGAGTCAATCTACCGGATTGAACATCTATACGTTCAATAAAAAAGAACAGTATTATAATTCCTATGTTTTGTCCAACGGAAAATA
>CAYYCU010000066.1:0-2756 GCA_964470415.1 uncultured Ruminococcus sp. | reverse complement strand
CTCTATGTATTACAGGGCGCAAAATATGTTGACGGCAACGGCTCTGTATTACAGTATGAGGGCGTGGTTCCTGCCAACGAGTATTTTGCTTCTCTCACCGTAAAAGTACCGAGCACGGAAGGCGATTGGTGTCCGGAAGATTATTTCTACGGTGACAAGCGTGTATACTTGACCGTGGCAGATGTTTACGAGGGCGAAACCCGTTTGGGCGGCGTCTATGTTGCATACTATTTGGGTGAAGATGGCGCCAGACACTACATTACGGTGCAAAATATCGAAGAACAATGCTCTTTGATTTTGGGAGATGAGGTTACCGATTTGCCCACATTTACCGAAACATCCACCTATACCGGTGAGTACAAAAACGGAAGCTTTACATTTGCAAGTGTAACTTGGGTGCAACAAACTTCTTCCTATTATGTAAAAATTGCCGGTAAATATTATCAATATTATTCCCTTGATTGGTCTCTTGTATCCGAAGATGACTTTATGTTCGAAATGGGAGAGACGCGTGAGCCGGTGTTCGGTGTCAAGGATGCGGACGGAAACTGGACTTACTATCAAACGATGAACGGTGACGAATTTACAAATGCTCTGGAAGCTTTTGATCCAACCGGTTATACTGTCGAGTTCATGTTTGATTGCGAAGGCGGATCCGCCTATGTATTCTCCGGTTATTCACTGGATCACTTGGTAACCGAAACCTTGGATGACGGCAGTGTGTATTATGCGCGCCCCGAAGAAGCATGCGGTTATCTGAAATTGGCAAACGGCAAATATATCCGTGTAGACCGTATGGATATGGACGGTGAAGAATCGTTCTATTGTTACGGTCTGGAGATGGTTTATTTGATGGATTCGGAAGAGATTTTCGAATATCTCGGCCTTTCGGATTATATCACCACGGTTTCCGAAAACGAAGTCCGTTTCTCCGCCGAAATTTTGGAGGCACTGTCCGCATACCAAATGGATACTTACTTTACCGTTTACCGTAACGGTGAGTGGATCGGCCAATTCAGTTATTACGAGTTGCAGATGTATTTTTAAATCCTTCTGTATCGGAAATTTTTATGCAAAACGGATATGAATGAATTTCAATTCTGAATCCGCTACGGGGAGAGTCCCTTGAAAAAGGTGCTCTCCCCGTTTGAACTTTTATTTATAATTGGATTTATCATGATAAAAAAAGATTTTTGGAAGCGCGCGGTGTCATTTCTTTGCGCCTTTGCGTTCCTTTTTGGAACGGTTTCCTGCCGCTTGGAAAAAGAGGAGACACCGTCCGATACCGATTCCACAGACCGCCGTTTGGCAGTGGAGGAAGTTTCCGTTGTGTATTCGGAACAGCAAAAAGAAGCAATTGCCGGTTCTGTTACATCCTTTGTCGAACGGTTTGTATATGTTTGTGACGGATTGATTTTGAATGAAACGCAAACCGCGCGGGTAACGGCGGTTGTTTGCGAAGATATATTGCCGATTTTGGAAAAAAGCGCGATTGCATATGAGGAGCTGTCGCGCCTTGCGCAGGCGGCCGAGGCCTTTTTAACGGAATTGGAAACCGAGCAAACGGCAGACTCTGCAAATCGGATTTTGCAGGCGCTTTGCTCTTTTTACCAAGACGCGCTTACCGTTTTGGGGAGCGGCAGAACGGGCGTATTGCTCTATGAAATGCTTTTGTTTTGGATAGATTATCGAGCCGCGTTTTATGAGGAACGTTATCAAAAATATCAATATACTTGGTATTTGGAGGACGCAATGCGTTACCGCACCCACCGTATGACCTTAACGGAGTCTGTCGGGCAAGAGACTTTTTCTTCCGTTACGGAGGCTTTGCTTTTTTGTGCTTCGGTTTTGAGCGGCGTTTTGCCGTTGCAGTCGGAGGAAAATGCGGAAAGCTTATTAAACGATGCGGAAATTTTAATGCTGTTTCAAAAGCAGGCACTTCGTTTTTCCCAAATTCAGGCGACCGATGCGCAATGGAGCACTGTTTTTGATGTGCTGTCGGACTGCTTTTTTGACACGTTTTTGCTGCCCGACTCTCTGTCCGAGTTGCAGCAAGCCGAGCTGCGGGCACTTCAAAAAGCCGATTTGCCAAAGAATCTTGGCACATGCATGCAAGAGCTGTTTCAGCTTTGCCGCGCCTTTACCCTGAAAACCGATAAAAATGATTTCAAAATACTTTTTTCGGGGGACGCCTTACAAAAAGCCGGGACGTTTTGCCGTATTTTGGCGGATTGTGAAGCGGAATTTTTATCCTTTTCGGATGCGTTGGCGGCTTGCGCCTGTGCATCGGAGGCAGAGGAACAAGCCATTCGAAATGCCGCAGAATGGGAGTCTTATACCGATTTTTGCACACAAACGCAGGCATTGACGGCAGAGGCCTATTTGTCTTTGATAAAAGCGTTTGGAGAGGCACCGATCCGGGACGGATTTTCCGGCATGCAGGAGGCTTCCGTTGCCTTTTTGTACGGCATTTTTCCGTGCGCAACCTTTGTATTCCTTTACAACAATGTAAATTAAAGAGGTTTATGGATATGATTAAAGCGGAAGGAATTGAAAAAAGCTACGATGCCCGTCCGATTTTACGCGGCGTTTCCTTGGAGACGGCGGCGGGGGAATTTGTTTCGATTATGGGGAAAAGCGGGAGCGGAAAAAGCACGCTTTTGAACATTTTGGCAGGCAATTTGTACCCGGATGCGGGAATGGTTTGGCTTGACGGACGCGCCGTTACCTCTATGAATGAGAAGCAATTGGCAAAG
>CAYYCU010000065.1:0-8770 GCA_964470415.1 uncultured Ruminococcus sp. | reverse complement strand
CTTGCACTCTGTGCTTTAACTATACCCGTTTCTCCCCCGCTCCGCAAGAGGAAATTCTCCCTCCGCCGCGTTTTTGCGCAATGGGGGGGACGGGGGCATTTTGCGTTTACTGATTTTTTATTTCCTCAATGCAAATGAAGGAAAGTCGTTTTTCGTATCGAAAAACGACTTTCCTTCATTCCACACCTATACGACCTATACGGGCTCGTCGGGGAGCTCCTCGACGAAATCTATGTTGGTGACATGAGAGATGAGCAGATCGAGAAGATCCTGCTTGCTCGAAAGCCCCGTCTCCTGGTAGATCTTCCTGAGACGATACTGTATCGTTCCCGGGGAGGCGAACATCTGCTCCGCGATCTGATAGTTGGACATCCCCTTGAGCACGCATTGCAGAATGTTGAAATCCATCTTGTCGCAGCGCAGGAGGCACGCCTCGAGCTGGCGCATCTTCAGCAGCGACGGCGCGATGGTCATATCCGCCGTGTCGGCATTCGGGTCGCGGATGATGCGGTACTCCGGCAGCTCGAAGCAGTCGGTGCTCTCGCGGCAGAGGATCGTACAGGGGATCGAGACGGAGAGCGCGGAGAGCGCGGGATGCTTGAGAAGATAGATCCAGATATCGACGGTCTGCACGCCGATCTTATAGTAATCCATGGTGCAGGTCGTCAGCTTGGGGGTGACGCAGCGCCCGAGGATCTGGTCGCCCGAGCCCGCGACAAAGAGCCGCTCGGGAACAGAGATGCCCCGATGCTGCGCGGTCAAGATCAGTTGCACGCCGACAAAGTCGTTGACGCAGATCGCACCGTCGTACCGCCCGGCATCGTTCAAAAACGCCTCGATGCAGCCGTTGAGATCGGTCGCGGCGGAGTAGACATCGGACTCCGAGGCATTCATGCCGAGCTTTTCCGTGTGACGCAGGAAGGCGCGCACGCGGGCATTGTCGTTCGTGTCGCGCGGATCCGCGCCGACGAGCGCGACGCGGTTGCGACCGGCGGCGGCAAAATATTGCAGCATATGCTCGATCGAGGTCTGGCGGTTGAGCGAAACGCCGCTCACACACTCGCCGTAATCCGCGGGGTCGGCTCCCACAAGGATGGGATGGATGCCCAGCTTTTGCAGGTGATAGAGGAGCTCGCGTATCCAGGGCTCCTTGTCGCCGATGACCGCCACCGCCTTCGGCGGGTCGGGCAGCGCCCTGAGCTCGTCCGGCTCGCTGAGAACATGGAGCGAGGCGTGGATATTTTCCAGCCGCCGCAGCATCCCGTTCATGCTTTTGGAAAAGCAGACGGAGGTGCGGTAATTCGGTTCGATAAAAGCGTATAAGGTGTCCCTGTTCATGCTGCACTCCTTTTCCGTCGTTTCCCGAGATCGCCGCTTTTTGCGCGCATCGCACAGCGCGCCCTATGGTATATTTGCCATAATAGCATACCGCCCGCGCCTTCGCAAGCTAAAGATACGGGGGTATTTGGTCGCATTTTGTTATATTGCCTCCGGCGTGGGAGCAATGCTATAATGTAAAAAACCGAAGGGAGGATCTCTATGCGTTACGGATTTTGTACGGGCTTTGCCGCGTCTATGACCGGTGATATCAGCTATGCGCTGCTGGATAAGGTCAAGGCGGCGGGCTATGACTTTGTGGAGTTCCCGCTGATGCAGACGGCGACGCTGTCCGAGGCGGCGTTCGACGAGCTCTGCCGGTATATGGCGGACGCGGGGCTCGCCGCGGATTGTAGCTGCAACCTTCTTCCGCCGCAACTGAAGGTCACGAGAGAGACGATGGATGTGCCTGCGGTCAGCGCCTATCTGGAGACCGCCTTTTCCCGCATGGAGCGGCTCGGCACGAGGAAGATCATCTTCGGAAGCTCCGGCGCGCGCAATCTGGCGCCGGATACCGACGCGGAAACGGGCTATCGCCGGCTGACGGCGCTGCTCCACGAGCACCTCGTCCCCCTGCTCGAGCGCTATGACATCGTGCTCGGCGTGGAGCCGATCGGCAAGGGCGAGGCGAATTTCATCAACACGCTCGCCGACGGCATGGAGCTGGTGCGCCGTGCGGCGCAGCCGCGTGTCAGGCTGATGGCGGATCTGACGCATATGCTCTACGAGGGCGAGGAGCCGTCGGAGCTCTCGCGCTTTTTCGGAGAGCTGATCCACATCCATGTGAGCGAGGTGGATCGCGCGCTGCCCCACAGCGGCTACACGCCCCGTCTTGCCGCGCTGCTGGGTCGGCTGCATGAGCTCGGCTACGAGGGGACGGTGAGCTTCGAGTCGGGTCCCGCCTCCGCCGAGGAGATCGCCGCCGCGCTGCGGCTGCTGCGCCGAACGCTGGAGCCGGACGCCGCCGCGCGATAAGCGACGGTCGGCGCAGAGACTATGAAAACACGCAGTCGGCGGAGCCGCACTGCGGAAAAGAAACGGAGAAGAAGAGATGAAGAGGGAATTTTATGTTGACGCGCTCCGCGTGGTCGTGTGCGACGAGCGCGGAGAGCTCGGACGGGTCGCCGCGCAGGACGCCGCGGACTATCTGCGCGCGGCGCAAAAGGGCGGCGGGAAGCTGAACACGATCTTCGCGGCAGCGCCGTCTCAGAACGAATTTCTCAGCGCGCTCGCCGAGAGCGAGGGGATCGTCTGGCAGGATATCCGCGCGTTCCACATGGACGAGTACATGGGTCTCGCGGAGGACGCGCCGCAGCGCTTTGCGAAATATCTGTATGAGCACATCTTCAGCAAGGTGCCCTTCGGAGAGGTCCATTACCTCGACGGAAAGGAGAGCTCGATCGAGCAGTACGCCGCGCTGCTGCGCGAGTATCCGACGGATGCCTGCTTTATGGGCGTGGGTGAGAACGGGCACATCGCCTTCAACGATCCGCCGGTCGCGGAGCTCTTCGATCTCCGGCTCGTCAAGCCGGTGGAGCTGGATCTGAAGTGCCGTCAGCAGCAGGTCAACGACGGCTGCTTCGCGACGCTCGAGGATGTGCCCGAGCGGGCGGTGACGCTGACCGTGCCCACGCTCCTGCGCTCCAAGCAGCTCTTCTGCATGGTGCCGGGAACGACGAAGGCGGAGGCGATCCGCGCGATGCTCCGGGGAAAGATCGGCATGGAGTGCCCCGCGTCCGCGCTGCGGCTGCATCAAAACGCCGCGCTCTATCTCGACGCGGACTCTGCCGCGCTGCTTTAAGTCGCAGAAGGTGAGGGACGCGATATGCTCACGGCGATCATAAACGGAAAAGTCATCCTTCCCGACAGGATCGTGGAGGGTCTTCCGCTCATTCTGGAGGATGGTATCATCCACGCGGTGGGGGGCGCGCTCCCCGAGCGGACGGACGCGGTCTACGATGCCGCCGGACACTATGTGTCCCCTGGCTTTATCGACCTGCACACGCACGGCGGCGGCGGACACGATTTCATGGACGGGACGGTGGAGGCGATCGAGGGCGCGTGCAGGCTGCACCTGCGCCACGGGACGACCTCGATCGTGCCGACGACGGTGACCTGCCCCGACGACGAGCTGCTGCGCTTTTTCGCGGTGTACCGCGAGGCGAAGCGGACGATGCAGGGCGGCCCCAATCTGCTGGGGCTCCATCTGGAGGGGCCATTCTTCTCCCGCGCGCAGTGCGGCGCGCAGGATCCCGCCTATCTGAAGCGCCCCGTGCCGGAGGCATATCTCCCGCTTCTGGACGCGGGCGGCAGCGACATCATCCGTGTGTCCGCCGCGCCGGAGCTGGAGGGCGGGATGGCGCTGGGCGAGGAGCTGCGCCGACGGGGCATCCTTGCCGCCATCGGTCACTCCGATGCCGACTATCAAACGGTGTGTGATGCCACGGCGCACGGCTATCGCCATGTGACGCATCTTTATTCGGGGATGTCCGCCCTGCATCGGGTCGGTCCCTATCGCGTGCTGGGCGTGGTGGAGAGCGCATATCTGCTCGACACGCTCTCGGTGGAGATCATTGCCGACGGCAAGCATCTGCCGCCGGAGCTGCTGCGCCTGATCGTGAAAAATAAGCGCAACGATCAGATCTCCCTCATCACTGATTCCATGCGCGGTGCCGGCATGGCGGAGGAGCAGCATATGCTCCTCGGAAGCCTCTCCAGCGGACGGGACGCGATCATCCGCGACGGCGTTGCGATGATGCCGGACGGGAAGGCGTTCGCGGGCAGCGTCTGCACGACCGACCGCTGCGTCCGCGTCATGCACGAGCAGGCGGGGCTCAGCTTGCCCGAGGCGGTGAAGATGATGACCTGCAATCCCGCGCGGCTGCTGGGGCTCGAGGCACACAAGGGCAGCATCGCGGTCGGCATGGACGCCGATCTCTGCGTTTTCGACGAGGGCATCCGCATCAAGTCCGTTTTCGTAGGCGGACGGAAGGTCGTCTGAGCAGGTCGAAGCCAAAAAGGGGCATCGTGCCCTCTTTTTGGAAGAAGCATCTGTATAACCCTATTATTATACAGCATTTTTTTATAAAAGCAATACAAATTTTCGTGAAATCGACCGCTGAGGAATTGGCTTGTCGTAAAGAGCGCGAAAAGGTATACTTATGGAAGATGGGGATGCCGCAGCAGCGCGGCGTTCCCAACAAAAGAACAAAAAAACGAGGAGGATATCAACATGAAGAAAAGAATGCTTGCACTGACTCTTGTCCTTTTGCTGGTCGCGTCCATGTTCACGGCCTGCGGAAGCAAGGATCAGCCCAGCGGCGGCGACAGCCAGGGCTCGAACGAGGTCGTGGATCAGCCCTCTGAGCCGACCTTCCCCACCAAGGACATCACCCTGATCGTTCCCTGGAACGCGGGCGGCGCGTCTGACCTGATCGGTCGTCTGCTGGTGAACGAGATGGAAGACACCCTGGGCGTCTCCGTCAGCGTGGTCAACACGCCCGGCGCGACCGGTACCGTCGGCATGAACGACGCTACCCTCGCCAAGCACGATGGCTATACGCTCATCGCCAACGCCACTCCCTACAGCCACGGCATCATGGGTCTTGCGGATTGGGCTCCCTCTGACTGGGACTATCTCGCTGCCTTCTATGTCCCCGGCATCATCGCTGTTTCCAAGGATTCTCAGTATAAGACCTTCGATGATCTCTACAACGCCCTCAAGGCCAACCCCGACACCGTCACCGGCGGCACTGCGGGCAGCGGCTCCACCGGCTTCAACAACATGGAGATCCTGAGATCCGTCGATCCCGTTTTCGGCAACTATAAGCACATCGCCTACTCCGGCGGCGCCGCGGCTGTCACCGCCACCCTCGCCGGCGAGGTCGACTTCACTCCCCAGCTCTCCAACGAGATGATCGACCTGCTCCGCTCCGGCGACCTGGTCGCGCTCGCTGCTCTGACCGAGGAGGATCTGGTGCTCGACGGTGTCGACTACACCATCCCCTCCATCAAGAACTTCATCCCCGAGACTGAGAGCGTTCTGCCCTGCGGCGATGCGTTCGGTCTGATGTTCCCCTCCGATGTTCCCCAGGAGGCGAAGGATGTTCTCGAGGCTGCCTATCTCAAGGCGTGCGAGAGCGACGCTGCCGCGTCCTTTGCGAACGAGAAGGGCATGATGCTCCAGGCTCTGACGATGGCGGAGTCCAACGCGCTGCGTGACACCACCGCGTCCATGGTCGGCTGGATCCTCTATGATAACGGCGTTGCCACTGTGTCTCCCGAGGAGTTCGGCATCGCGCGTCCGTAAGCAGTAAAATAACCGAGCTTACATTCCACAAGTGATTATGGAAGCGGAGCATCTATCTTCATTGTGGATGCTCCGCTTCCCGTATATCATATTAAGAAATCAGAAAGAAAAAAGAAAGGAGAGGAACTATGTCCGAACCGAAAAAGCCGGTCGAAAGACCGGAAAATAAGGAGCATCTGGACTTCTTCACCGCCATCGTCCTGCTTGTGATCTGCGTGGTGGTCGTGATCCTCAGCATGGGCTATTGGAAGAAGGTCGGCGGCGTCTTTTATGCGTCTCCCGGCTTCATGCCGACGGTCATCGCGGGCGGTCTCGCCATCATGTCTCTTGCTCTGCTGCGCGACTCGCTCAAGGGGAGCTCCGTGTCCGAGCGCAGCGCTCAGGTGGCTGCCGCGCTGCCCGCGACCTTGAAGAGCCACAATTTCTGGCGCGCCGTGATCGGTCTGTGCATCTTCGCCATCTACATCTACGGGATGCTCGGCAGAATGCCCTTCTGGCTGTGCTCGCTGATCGTGCTGGAGGCCACACTGTTCTATCTCAATCGTCCGAAGGGGCTCAAGGAGATCGCCAAGATCGCGCTCATCGGCGCGCTCAGCGTTGCCGGCATCGTGCTGGTGTTCCAGGTCGCCTTCTCCGTGCCGATGCCGTAAGGAGGGAAAGAAATGATTTTTGAATATGTCATGGAGGCTCTGAGCATCGTCTTCTCGCCGGTCGGCTTCATCGCGCTGGTCTGCTCCGTAGCGCTGGGTCTTGTATTCGGTATGCTCCCCGGACTGACCGCCACGATGGCAGTGGCGCTGCTCACCGGTCTCACCTACAATATGGACGGTCCGCTCGCGATCTTGACGCTGATCGGCGTTTACATCGGCGCGATCTCCGGCGGCTGCCAGTCCGCGATCCTTCTCAACATCCCCGGCACGCCCGCCTCCGCGGCGACGGCGATGGAGGGCTATCCCCTTGCCAAGCAGGGCAAGGGCGGTCTTGCGATCTTTGTTGCAAACGGCTCGTCCTTTATGGGCACGATGATCGGCACGCTCTGCGTGCTGTGCCTCACGCCGATCGTCACGAAGATCGCGCTCAAGTTCAACTCGCACGAGATGTTCCTGCTGGCGGTGTTCGGCATCGTCATCTGCGGTAACCTCACCTCCGGCGGCCGCCCGATCAAGGGCTGGATCTCCGGCTTCATCGGTCTGCTGGTCGCCATGGTCGGACGCGACACCGTCAACTCGGTCGCGCGCTTCTGCTTTGGCAACATGAATCTGACGGCGGGCATCTCCCTGCTGCCGGTCATGATCGGTCTGTTCGGCTTCCCCGAGATCGTGGAGGCGTTCCGTCCCGAGAAGAGAGAGATCGTCAAGACCGATAAGTTCGACAAGAAAGAGGGCTGGGGCATCCTCTGGCGCAACCGTCTGAACATCGTGCGCTCCGCCTTCCTCGGTATGCTCATGGGCGCCATCCCCGGCGTGGGCGAGGACACCGGCGGCTGGATCTCCTACTGGTCGGAAAAGAAGGTGTCCAAGACGCCCGAGCAGTGGGGTCATGGCTGCATCGACGGTGTCGTCTCCTCCGAGACGGGCAACAACGCCGCCATCGGCGGCGCGATCATCCCCGTCCTCTCGCTGGCGATCCCGGGCAGCGCGCCTGCTGCCGTTCTGCTCGCGGCGTTCTGGATGCAGGGCTACCGTCCCGGTCCGCTGATGATGCAGGATACGCCGTACTTCCTGTACTATGTGGTCATCTTTATGGTGTTCTCCTCGATCATCATGTGGATCATCGCCTCGAATATGTCTAAGGCGACCGTGCGCATCCTGCGCATCGAAAACAGCAAGCTGATGCCCATCGTGTTCATCTGCTGCATCATCGGCGCGTTCGTGGTGAGCAACCGTATCTTCGACATCTATCTGATGTTCGTCTTCGGTATCCTCGGCGTTGCTCTGCGTTATATGAACTATCCCTCCGCACCGTTCCTGCTGGGCGTGGTGCTGGGCAACACGGCGGACGAGAATCTGCGCCGCGCGCTGATCCTCTGGGAAGGCGATATCACGCCCTTCTTCACCCGTCCCATCAGCGTTTTCTTCCTGCTCTTCATCCTTGCGCTGGTGCTGCCGCAGATCCCGCCCGTGGCGCGTCTCGGCCGCAGGATCAAGGCAAAGCTCTTCCCCAAGAAGGCGGCGTGAGCCCGCGCGGGCTACCGAGCATGCAGTAAGGAGGATTCACAGATGAAGGTATTTGACCATATCGGTCTCCCCACCGACAGCGTCCAGGAGAACGAGCGCTTTGTCGAGCGCACCCGCGTCTATGTGACGGATCCGAAAAAGCATCCCTTCTGCGTGGAATGGCTTCGCTATCTGCCCGAGAGCATCACGCCGGAGAAGCTGAAAAGGTCTCCGCACATCGCGTTCCATGTGGACAGCATCGAGGCGGAGGCAGAGGGGCTGACGGTTTTGCTCGAGCCCTTCAGCTCCGTGGCGGGGCATCGGGTCGGCTTTTACGAAACGCCGGAGGGCGTGCTCGTGGAGCTGATGGAATACTGAAAAAATCGCCCGCAGGGATCGAAACGCAGTGTCTCTGCGGGCGCTTTCGAGAGGAGAAGGCTATGTATAAAACCGCGGTGATTTGTGATGAGATCTCGCAGGATCTGAGGGTCGCCGCTGCTCTGGCAGCGAAATACGGGCTGGATGGTCTGGAGATCCGATCTGTCAACGAAAGAAACCCCTTTCAAATGACGAAGGAGGATTACCGCTTCGTCCGCCAGGTCTGTGACGATCACGGGCTGGCGATCTGCGCTGTTGGCTCGCCCCTTTTCAAGTGCAGCCTGGACAGCGACGAGGAATACGCGCAGCATATCGCGGGCTTTGAACGGTGCATCGAGGCCGCCAAGCTCTGGGGCACGGACATCATCCGTGGCTTCACCTTCTGGAAGACCGGCGAGGGCGAGGGGTGCTTCCCCCGCGTGCTGGAGCGCTTTGAGAAGGCGGTGCGCATCGCGCAGGACGCGGGCGTCACCATCGTCATCGAATCCGAGCCGAGCGTGAACACCGAGAATATGCGGATGCTGCATACATTTTTGGAGCAGTTGAATGC
>CAYYCU010000064.1:0-8799 GCA_964470415.1 uncultured Ruminococcus sp. | reverse complement strand
CGGCGGTATTTTGCAATCAGCCGATCAAAAGTTTCCATATTGGCAACGACACCGTCGTTTTCCATTCGGTAATCGGGATAGACGGCTTTTCGAATCCATGGTGCGACCAGTGTATTGTGCGCCAGGACAATCGGGTTAAGCCGATGCTCCAGCAGCATCATACAGTATGCATCGAGCAAATTGATAAATCCGTCCACATCTCCCGGTTTTACATAAGTTTGCAGATCACGCTCCCACACATTGACCAGACTTGGCGCAATATTGCGTTGCGGCAGTTCGAAATTCCAGACTTTCACTTCAACAGGAAGTTCGAGAGATGGATTGCCGGGGGCCGTGATTGTCAACGCTCCCCTGTATATCCCTCCGGGGGTGCCTGCCGGTACAAACACCTCCAGCCATAAAGGCGCCAGAACGTCACCGGGGATATTGAACGTATTTCCGGTAATCAGTTTGTCCGGAATTCGCTTCAAGGGATACATGAAGGGGCTCGGCTTGGGCAGTACTGTATATTCAATCCGGCTTATTTTGAAATTGAACGGCTTGGAATTTCCATTCGCATCTGTCAGAACTTCGGGAAGTCCGACTGTCACGTCATCGAGGTTGTTGCCTCCGTAAGGCAGAATCAATAGCTGGCGATTCTCCCGTTCGTTGGCAGCGGCGATGAATTTCACGGGCTTGCCGATCTCGTCGGTAAAAAGATAAAGATCATCCGGCAGCAGTCGTTCCAATGCGGAAACAGCGGCGATGGAAAACGGCAATCCGGCCGCGGAGGCTCCGAACCTTGTGATCATTGCGTGTTTTCGCGTTTTTTCCAGTTCGGCGACTGAATGAAGACCGGCAGCATTCAACTGTTGCTGCAATTTGGTTTTCTCCACCTCGGGGAATGCATGTACGGCAACCGGCAAAACCTTAAAGTCATCCAGCACTCCCCGGAAGAAACCACGGGGACGGCCGCCGGATTCATCCAGTTTGCCGCCGATTCTCCAAGGCCCTCCGGAGAAACGCAATTCTCCCGGCGCTTTAGCTGATTCCGCCCGACCAACCAGTTTGCCGTTAAGATAAGTGGCAAGGCCGGTTTGATCATAAACCAGCGCAAAATGGTGCCATTCCCCGGATTTCAACCGTTGCGGATGAGCGCAGCCATTGTAAATATGGCGGCCATCTGCAGTATGCACTCCAAACCAGTAAAAACCGGAATTGCCGCTGAATTCCACATCGCTGCTGGGCGCGCGCACAATTGGAAACTGGGTACAGCCGGAGTCCGGTTTCAGCCAATATGAAATCGTCATTTCCCGGCGCGGCCGGTTACTTTCGGTCAGTCTCAGTTCCAGAAAATCCTTCTTCCCGTCGAAATACAATGCATCGCCGCTGATTCCTGCTTTTTTCGCAACAGAAACCGAACCTGTCAGTGTTGCACCGCCATCATCGCTGCGCAATGGATTTGCTCCGTCAAAACTCCATTCCATACCATATGCCGTAGTCAATAAGGAGACTGCCGTCAGTAAAAAGACTTTTATGGAACTTTGGCGCACACTAAGCGAGCCCCAATGCAAATTCAAGCTGCTTTTCAATTTTACTTTCTTTCTTTTGGAATTATTCACTCTTGAAATTTAATGAAACAGTCGATTTTCCAATAACAAATCCCATATCCCGCAGTTTTCTTCCCGTGCGGTATCAAACTCACCAATCATAGGAGAGATAGGGAAGATCTTTAATACCTGCGGAGAGAAGATAATACAAGTCATAACGATTCGCGCCATGAAGCGTGCGGGAAATAGGTTCCGGCGTTGCATCAACATGCCCGTCCACATGTGCAATAACCGCATTTTTTCTTTTATGACGGTAAATCCCATACTGGGCATTATACCATGGATGAAACTGGATGTGTATGCCGTGCCTGTTCATGTTACCTCCAATCAGAATGGGAGTATCAAATTTGCCGCGCCAGTTTTTTTCCATAAGCAGAGCTCCCCGGGATGGCAGCGGACAACGGGAAATTTTTACGGGGGAATTATTAAATACCGTAGTGCCGCTGAGATGGTAGTTAAGCTGAATCGTCGGAATTGATTTGCCTCCTATTTGTGGGTCAGCCTTTGCCTCTTCATATTCTACACAATGGAACATCATGGGAGACTTCCAACTGTCGGCATACCAAGGGGCAAATATATGTTCCCATGCCCTGCTATTGTCCGTTCCAGTATAATCATAAGGCAAATAATCACCGCAATCACCAGTGTATGATAAAAGCGCCGTTGCCATTTGTTTGCTTTTGTTGACACACGCAACCTGTCTGGCAGTCGCACGCGCCGCTTGGAGCGCAGGCAGCAGCATCGCGGCAAGAATCGCAATGATCGCAATTACAATTAACAACTCTATCAATGTAAATTTTGACACACTTCCGCATAATTTCCGCGGCCGCACCTGCATGATACATTCTCTCATACACACACTTCTCCTATTAAAGTTTTGGTTTTCATATTTTCATTGATTGAGGATTTCGTTTCCAGACGCATGCAGCCCTCCCCCTCCACCAGAGAACCGCGCAGTTTCCGGACAACAGGAGACGCGACGGGACACTCCATTTCTGCCTGCAACTGCTCCAATGCCGCAGTCACAGCCTCTCTGGTCGGCTCGTTGAAGAACGTCATATTCAAAGGAAGATTGGCGAAAACATCAGCCAGATCATAACAGATCAGGCTGAAATCACGCGGAATGGATTTCCCGAGAAAACGGGCTTTGCGCATAAAACGGGGAATGTAAACCGAGTTGATGCAGTAATACGCCCGAGGACAATCCGGCCGGCTCAGAATCTCAACCACGTCGTTGGCAAGGTCCGGGTGAAACACGTCATAGACGATCGTATGGCGCGGGTCGTAGGAGAGGCCGGAATCCCGAAGCGCATCGAAATACCCCTGAAGACGTTCCGAAGGGCGTTTCTCGTCATCATTCGACGCGCATACCAGCCCGATCGAACGGTGCCCGAGCTCCACCAGATACCGGACCGCTTCATAACAGTCATGATAGCAGTCATATCCGACAAACGACGTAATTCCATGCCCCAGCTCCCGGTCGAACTGAACCACGGGTTTCACCGCCGCCACCTTTTTCAATGTCTCCAGGGATTCCCGTGTTTCAAAGAGCGGGAACAGCGGCAGAAACAGGAGCCCGTCGCAACTCTCATCGTGCAGAACCCTGTCCAGAATCCGGCACTCGACATCAGGGTCAAGGTCCGAAAACTCCAGCGACAGTTGAATATGATGCGCCCGGCAGAAGCGGCAGCAAACCGAGATCACTGCGGCAAACAACGGTTCGTGTTCGCCCGGCATCAGCAGCGTAATCTTCTTCTCGCGCCTGGCTGCCTGTGATTTTGCGGAATAAACTCCCACCTTGGGAACCCGCCGGATCAAACCATCTTTTTCCAGAAGATCCAAAGCGGAGTTCAGGGTTGCCTGGCTGATGTCATAGCGGCTGCAAAGCGAATTGAACGAAGGAAGCCGTTCGCCATCCTGAAGCTCTGCCAGCATCTGCTTCAGACCAACATAGACAAATTGATATTTCGTATTTCTGCTCATCAGCTCCGCAACCTCTTATATCCATATAATTTTTCTACATCGATGTAGAACTTTGGATATATTATAAGCAAAAATCGATAATTGTCAAGAGGGGAAAGCGAAAAAAACGGGGTTTTTCTGAGAAATCATGGGTAGGGCATCACTGCCAGGTTCTGGAGAAAGGACCGAAAGGACGGGAAAGACAAAAAGCTGGGAAAGCAAAAAGGGCGAGAAAGCAAGCAGGGCGGAAAGGAGAGTTCTGCCCCATTCGCCTTCCTGTCCTGTTTTTTATAAAGTTCCTATCTGTTTTGTGCGGTATGGAATCAAGTTTTCAATCGACAGGCGTTATCTGATCGCCGTTATGCCTTTGCAGAACTCAGTGAAATCAATGCGCCGCTTCCGGCGCCTCGCTTCATCGGCGGCGAACACCAGCAGATGGCCTGTCAGCGAATCCGTCAATGCCGTGCAGGAAAGCGATGCGGGTTTTCCCTCGGAATAATTGATAAAATCCTCCACCAGACGCAAATCTCCGCCGCCGTGGTCTCCATAGGCTCCGGTCGTATCCCCGAGATCGCCGGTATCGACAACCTCCTCGCCGTATTCATGTCCGGGACGCAGATCACGATGGCGAACCACAAAACGGTTGTCATCGAAAACGCCCTCGATTTCCCCTTCCGTGCCGATCACATGAATCCTGCGCATCGGGCGTGCCGTGTCGGCAATCATGCTGTGCGTTGCAAGAGAACCATCTTCAAACTCAATCATCACGCTCTGGCGGTCCGGCTGGTCGTTGTCGCACTTCCAGACACAGCGGGAATATGGATGCGCCGGATTGCACAAGGCGGCTCTCCGCTGTTCCGGCGTATTGCGTTCCGGGAGGTAAGCCAGCTCCGGCCAGATGTACGCCGCCCAGCGGACAGGGTGATCCAGATGCAGGCGTTTCACGGAGAAATCGCAGGTATCGACCAGCGGGCAGTCCAGCAGACAGTGTGTCCCGGAATGCTCCGGCGCATTTTTCCGGGTAAAATACCGGAGACTCCCCATGCTGTCTACGGAAACAGGGCGGATGCCGCTCTTCAGCCAGGCGATCAGATCCAGGTCGTGGCTGCACTTCGCCAGCAGGGAGGTCGCCCCGTTGCAGGCGTCCTGCCGTCCCCATTTCCCGCGCACGTAACATGCGCTGAAGTGATGGTAACTGACATGCTCGGCTGTCTGAATGTCGATGATCTCCCCGACAGCGCCGGCAGCGATCCGCGCCTTGATCTCCCGGTAGAACGGGGCATAGCGCAGGACATGGCAGATCATGACCTTGTGCCCGGTCTTATGCACCCCCTCCGCAAGTTTGCGCAGTTCTCCGGCATTGACGGCAAACGGTTTTTCCAGCAGGACGTCATACCCTGTTTCCAGCAGCGGAATGGTCGTGGCGACATGCTGATGATCCATTGTGCCGTTGATGGCGACATCGGCGATTCTGCCATGCGCCAACATGGCGTCGAGAGAGTCGAAGCAATGTTCCGGCGGCAGGGAATAGAGCCGTGCCACTGCCTGCCGGCGTTCGGGGAACAGATCGGCAACCCCGACCACCCGGAGCCGGTCCGGGTGAAGTTCCGCATATTTCGCATACCCCAGGGCGCGATGTCCTGCGCCCACAATCACAGCGTTCAGCATACTGAAAAAAACTCCTTTTCAATTTGCAGTGTTTCCATGTCATTTTCGAAGCAGTATCTCTTCCGCACGTCCCTGCCCGGCATTGAAAAGCCCAAGCATGAGAGTCCCGAAATTTTCCGGTTCCGCGTAACGTCTCTCGCCCAGTCCCCAGTTGCCGTATTCCGGCTCCCTGCCCTGACGCGAGCGGCAGAGATTGAACTTGATTTTTTTCCCGGCATCCGGGCTGTCGACTTTCAACGTCGCCCACGGAACAGCGATGAAGATCACAAAACCTTTGCCGGGCACGACCCGGCTAGATACCTTCACCTCGTCACAGCTCACACCCTTGTAGTTGACGCCGGCGCGTTTTGCCCCGCGGACATCGGCGACAAGCTGGTAAACGGAACCGTCCGGACGCTCCCAGTATGCTTCAATGCAATCGTTCTTCCAGATATTGTAAGGGTCATCCGCAAGCACTTTGCGCGCCCGTTCCTCTCCGATGACGCCGAGATAGCAATACCGGTCATCGTAGGCAAGATATCCCCAGGTCTGCAGGGTTACAGGATTCTTCGTCATGGAAAGGGCACGCAGCGGCGTGGTTCTGCTCCAGTTGCGCCATTCGGACGGCACCGGTTTCTGCAGGGAGCGCGGCGTGTAAAGCAATTTCGAAAGATGAAGCATATCCGGCAGTCCGGCTCTTCCCTCCAGCGGTTCCAGAAAATTCCCGGCGTCCGCCCGGTTGAAAGAAAGAATCTTCACATCCAGCAGACGGTTCGGATTCAAACGGCTGGTCCCGACGCTGAAAAAACACGTACCGTCCCAGTTTTTCGGCGCCATACGCGCAAGATCAAGCGAAAACACATGTTCGGCGCGTTCATCGACAAGCTGCCCCAGATCGTATGCGCAATCCTGCACCCTGCCGCAGCCCCACGGCGGCAGAGGATTCCGCAGCTTGTCCGAATAAAGGCCGACGGAACAGGTGACACGGTATGTGTATTTTCCACCGACACGGTAGTCGATGACGAACCCCGCAAAATCCAGCGCCGGATTCCTGTAATTATACATGACATGCCCCTTGAACTGCGCCGGATTGTCAAAAAAGGTATTCTTCAGCTTCAGTTCAATCTGCCTGGCTCCGCTCAGCTCAAAGCCTGCACAGGTATTCACATAGAGTGAGACAAAGTTGCCGCGCTCCCTGGGGCTTGTTCCCGCTTTCAGCTCCAGAGTCTGCGGATTCGCACCGACAATATAAGGAAGCTGATTTCTCTGCAAGTCGAATGCGTCGTCCCAGTCGCTGACATAAGTTGCCCCTGCGCTGATCGAAACATTCTGATGTTTTACATCGGCAGGAACCACGTTCCTCTGTGCGGGATGGCGCTTCGGAGACGCCACCGGCGCGACACTGCCCGGAACTCCTTCCGGCAGCCGGAATTCCCGGTATTGATCCGGGACACCGGCAAAACGCAGCCGGTAGATCCCCCCGGGACGCCGCTCCGGCAGTTCCGCCGGAAGTGTCCCCGTATAGACGGTCCGCCCTTCAAACTCAACGGCATAAAGTTGTGACGAGTCCCCCGACGAAACACGAATCCGCCTGCCGTCCGCCACATCCGCCGCCGGAACCGCATGGACGGCAGCAGGTTTCCGCTTCTCCTTCTCCCACCGGATATGATGAGTCCCCGCAGGCAGAGTAATCAGCTGAAAAAGCTGTCCCCCGACATCAACAGGGCGGTAAGTCACTTTTTTGCCGTCCACTTCAACGGAGGTAAAAAAACAGTCCCGGTCGGCAAGCAGGATCTCCACAGCCTCCCTCTGCGTCGTGACAGTCGAACCGCTGATTGCGGTATGCCTTGATTTTGTATAAAAATAATTGCAGGGCAGGCTGTTCTCGGAAAAAATCGACAGCGGGGATGGCGCAATGACGAATTGAATCATCTGATCGCGCCGCCAGTCCCTCCGGGTATGGCGGAACACTCCCCTGGCGGGACCCGAATAAACAAGTTCAGGCGCACCGATGAAGCCGCCCTGCCAGTTGTTCTTCCGGTAAAGTTCCCGGTAGTCACGATTGCTCAGGAAGTATTCCTTCCGATCCTTTCCGTACCGTTTGACCGGCATAGCCCAGATGTTGATCCGCTGTTCCTCCGGGAATTTCAGGGAAGCAAGGTCCAGCATGAATTCCTGCGATACTGCCGTCCGGTTCCGGTTGATGAAACTGACCAGAATATCATCTGTTCCCAGGCGGCGCATCGCATAACTTTCCACATTCGTCTTTGGATCGCTCTTCCAGTCCGGAGTGTAACGGACGTCCACCGGATCGGCGTTGCCTGTCTCGCAGGCTGCGCGGACAGGCGCAAGCGGCTGTTCCCCGTCATATTGAAATGCAGGCACCCAGCCGAGCGCAAGGAAACGGTTGGAATAATCGTTCACTGTCGTCGGCTCCCAGTAAAGCGGGCTGATGCGGGAGTGCGGACGGAATGCGGAGAACAGTTCCAGTCCGAGCGCGACACCGGCATACTCCCGCCAGTTCTCCGGAGCCATCATACGTGCGTTTTCCATGTAGTTGAGATCCGCGAACGGCTGTCCGCTTCCATTGAAGAACAGCAGTTTTCCCTCCTCGCGCGCATGGCGGCGCAGTTTGTCCCAGAACATCACAAGATGGTCATCGCGGATCAGTTCGTCGCGCTGCCAGTTGATCGTATTGTTCTGCTGCGCTTCATCAATGTAGACCATCCGGTTTCCGAGATCGTTTGCCATGCCGAGCAGAGAATTCATATAAAAATCTCTTACCTCCGGCAGGTTCATCATGGACTGGAAGTTTTCACTCAGGCCGGGGAAAAGAGAATCCCTGCGCCCCTGGCGGTCAAGCATACGGAACCACTCGGGTTTCTCCGCAAGGATCGGCGCGGAATGATTTGCCGCAACGGTAATCCCGTAGTTCGCAGTCAGGAACCGCGGCGAAATATTCCGGATCGACTGAAAGAAATCATGCAGTTCTTTCGTGGAAATCCGCCCGCCGCACCAGCCGCGGTTGTCCTCCCGCGCACGGTAATCGCCCCAGCTCCCCAGCAGATTCGCAAGGTAGACCACTTTTCCCTCGTCAAGCATTTCCGTGTGATGCCTTGCAACATCGTTGGCGCTCATGGAAAGGATATAGGAAAGGTCATCCGCTTCCGGAGCAACCGGGGGAATCGCCGCAAGCGCTTCCTGAAAGTCCCTGTCCTTTCCCAGAACTTCCGAAAAGAACGTAAAAAGATTCCCGGAAAAGACAGTGAGAACGTCCGTATACCGGATGGAACCGTCATCCGGCGGCAGGTCAAGGCAGCCGAGACTCATGCGCCAGCCGTCAGGCGTATAATAGAGGCGGTCTTCCTGTTCCCGGTAACGCCCGATCGTCGACTGCCACCACGGGTAAACCACTGTATCATTGATCTTCACACGGTAGTTGGCAAAGCTCCCCTTTCCCGGATCGGAATGAATCAGAACCATGCCCTTGCTGCTCTGCACATACTTGTCCACTTTCGTCTCTTTGGTTACCTGCGGAGCGGGGATGAACGGACCGAGATAGCCGGCGCCGAACCAGAAGGAATCCCGTTTGAATTCAGGA
>CAYYCU010000063.1:4669-8817 GCA_964470415.1 uncultured Ruminococcus sp. | reverse complement strand
AACAATGCGTATTTCAAAAAGATATGTTGATGACAAGGCAAACTTGTTCAATGACAAAAGATACAAAAGTTTTGCAAAATCAAAACTATTTTTGGATTTATGCGCAATTCAGGCAGGTTACAAACAACCGTGCGATTCGGTATATCTCAAAAAAACCATTGATGAGTTATATTTTGAATATTCAAGGGTGTTATACTCAATGGAGTGTGTTGTAAATTTTGATTTTTCAAGATATTATACGCCGCTTGAAATTCTAGACAAGTATCCGTCCTTTTCAATGGCAACTCAAACACAAAAAGAAAATTTCTTAACGCTCTTTTGCGCTCTTAGTGACAAGGAAAATATCGATGAATTTATGTACGCAATACGCCTTGACAAGTATATGCAAACATCATCTCCTACTCGCACAAAAGTGAATAGGGTGTTGCTGAAATCGCACTCGATTTGTATACTTAAACGCAAAAACGATATGTCGCTTTTGCAAGCGGCACTCGCATCCGACTTCTTTATGTCAATATTCTTTGGCAGGCAAAGCAGGAGCAATGCGAATAGTATTCTAAATTTTGCTGATTTTGAGAATACATTTGAGCCTATATATAAATTTGAAAACTTAAATTTCGGCATATCTACTTCAAATGACATTCTTCAAATCAATCCCCATTTGCCCAAGCAAATATCTCGTGCCGACATAGAGTTTAAAAATAAAAACGTAAATCATACGATGCATCTTGTGCGTTCATCACAAAGCAGAGTATTTTTAGGAACAACAGAGATTAAAGGCACCAACTATATACGATTGTCGGATAAGCCGTTGGATATAACGGTTGAAATCGACAACTAGCGATTACTTTTCATCACATATTTAGATAGTCGGATAATCCGTACAATCTATTTAACGCTAAATTTTTGGATAACTATTTTGCAATATAAGTCATTTTAGGCGAGTTTTAGGGCATAATTCATTGACTATTTTAATTTTGATTGTTATCATAATTAAGTTAATATTATGCATGCGCGTGCACTATGCGCGTATGAGGAGATTTTATGAAAGAGAAAATGGATGCAATCAAAAATGCCGCTCTTGAAATGATTGAGAATGCCCAAACATCGCAGCAACTCAATGACGTCAGAGTGAAATATCTCGGCAAAAGCGGCGAAATATCTCTGCTTATGAGAGATATGGCAAAAGTTCCCAAAGAAGAACGTCCCAATATGGGCAAACTCGTCAACGAACTTCGCAACGCAGTTGAAAGCGTACTTGTAAAAAAGACCACCGAAGTCGAGAATGCCGAAAAACTTGCCAGATTAAAAGATGAAGAAATCGATATTTCTTTGCCAAGCGGTAGAGAAAGTCTCGGCACGCTTCATCCGCTCACGCTCATCACTAGAGAGTTGATAGATATATTCTCGGGAATGGGATTTTCCGTTGCAGAAGGTCCGGAGATTGAAAGCGATCTTTACAATTTTCAACTTTTGAATGTTCCCAAAGACCATCCCGCAAGAGATATGCAAGACACATTCTATGTCAATGACAACGTTGTTTTGCGTACGCAAACGTCGGCAGTGCAGGCTCGTGTTATGCAAAATACTCAGCCGCCCATCCGCATCATTTCACCCGGCAAGGTGTATAGAAGCGACGACGACGCATCTCATAGCCCAATTTTCAATCAATTTGAAGGGCTTGCAATTGACAAACATATCACGATGGGCGACCTTCAAGGCTGCTTGACAACCTTTGCAAAAAAAATCTTTTCTGAAGACACAAAGGTCAGACTGCGCCCATCATATTTCCCGTTCACAGAGCCGTCGGTCGAAGTTGACGTCACATGTTCCATGTGTCACGGCAAAGGCTGCAGAGTTTGCAAAGGCACCGGCTGGGTGGAAATTCTCGGCGCAGGCATTGTCAATCCCAACGTGCTTGAAATGTGCGGAATAGACAGCAAGGAATATGGCGGATTTGCATTCGGATTCGGCATCGACCGTATAGCGATGATAAAATACGGCATTCCAAACATCAAAATGCTCTATGAAAACGATGTGCGTTTTCTTAAGCAATTCAACTGAGGAGGTGGAAAAATGCTAGCACCTATTTCATGGTTAAAAGATTATGTTGACATAAAAGTTTCCCCGCAAACTCTCGCAAAAAAACTTGTTGCGATAGGCTTTGAAGTGGAAGAAATCATATATCAAGAAAAACAAGCCACAAATGTTGTCGTGGGCAAGATTGTCAAGGTTGACAAACATCCCAACGCAGACCGTTTGCGCGTTACGCAAATAGACATCGGCACAAAGACAATCCAAGTTGTCACCAATGTTCCGGTAGTTGGCGGCGAAACGATTGCGGTGGCACTTGACGGTGCACATCTTGCAGACGGACACGATATTGTCAAAGGTGAACTTCGCGGTGTGTTGAGCGAAGGTATGCTTTGCGGTCTTGAGGAAGTCGGAGTGACGGAAGATGATGTACAAAATCAAAAGATGGGTGACATCATCCGCTTTGAAGAAGGCACTTTGCTCGGTCAAAACGCACTCAAAGCGCTCGGATATGACGATATCATCTTGGATGTCGGCGTCACGGCGAATCGCCCGGATTGCAACAGTATTTACAAACTTGCAAAAGAAGTTGCCGTTGCTCTCGGAGTTGACTGCAGAGAGCCTGAAATCGACTATGAAGTGTCAATCCATGACACAAACATATCCGATATGGTGGATGTTGAAGTAAAAAATCAAGAACTTTGCCCCAGATATATGGCTGCAGGCGTAAAAAACATCAAGATTTTCCCGTCTTCACAAAAGATTAAATCGAGATTGAGAGCAGTCGGAATTCGCCCGATAAACAACATCGTTGATATCACCAACTATGTTCTTACCGAGATCGGACAACCAATGCACTCTTTTGACAAGCGCGAACTTGACGGAAACAAAATAGTTGTGCGCAACGCAACGGATAACGAGAACATAATTTCGCTTGACGGCAAAGAGAATAAACTCAACGAGAGTATGCTTGTCATTTGCGATGCATATAAACCTGTTGCAATTGCCGGCATTATGGGCGGTGCAAACAGCGGAATAAAAGAAGATACAATCGAAGTCATTTTCGAAGCGGCAAAATTTGCACGCGACAATGTCAGAAGAACATCTCGCGCACTCAACTTGCGTTCGGATAGTTCCGCACGTTTTGAAAAGGGCATCGATTTTGCATCGCAAGAATACGGCATCAAGCGTGCACTTACACTCGTATATCAAACAGGTTCGGGCGATATCGTTGAAGGTTTGACAGATGTCAAAGTCGATTATCAAAAGGTGAGAGAAATTGAGTTCACCACAAAAAAACTTCAAGAGATCCTTGGATGCAAAGTGCCGAAAAAGACGCTTGTTTCCATACTTGCAAGACTCGGTATCGAAGTTGTTGAAGGCAACAAATGCCTTGTTGCAAGAGTGAAAGAAGATAGAGAAGATATCGTCGGCGTCAATGACATTGCCGAAGAATTTATCAGAGTCTACGGATATTCTCACATAAAGCCTACACTCTTTGAATTTGCAGGTGTACAAGAAGCGGTTGTCGATACAAAGAGAGCATTCCTTGACATTGCAAAGGATACACTTTCCGCATGCGGACTCAATGAGTGTGTGACATACTCCTTTACATCACCTGACTTTGCAAGCAAACTTATGCTTTGCGAAGACGACAGTTTGAGAAATGCGATTAGACTTGTAAATCCGCTCGGAGAAGCATTGAGCGTAATGCGTACAACGCTTGCCCACAGCATGCTTGAAACGCTTGCGTACAACCAAACTCACTTCAACAGAAGCGCATCGCTATACGAGATTGCAAACGTATATTTGCCAAAGAGTTTGCCGCTTAGCGAACTTCCAAACGAAAAGAATATGCTTTGCATAGGTATGTACGGCGAAGGCGTTGATTACTTCACAATCAAGGGCGCACTCGAGCAAACTCTCGGCGCACTTAAACTCAACGCAAAATACACGAGATCCACAAGAGTTTTCTTGCATCCGGGCAGAAGTGCGGAAGTTATTGTAAACGGCAAGAGCGTCGGCTATATCGGGGAAATTCATCCCGACGTTGCAAAGAACTATGATATGGACAACATGCGTTTGTACATTGCGGAAATTTCAATGGATGACAT
>CAYYCU010000063.1:0-4569 GCA_964470415.1 uncultured Ruminococcus sp. | reverse complement strand
ATATAACTATGTTCGATCAAAAAAATCTCACAACACTTGAATATCCCAAGATACTTGCAAGGCTGTCGGACTTTGCCCAATCACAGGGCGGAAAGGCACTTTGCAAGGGGCTTGTTCCCTTTGAAACGCTCCAGGAAGCAAACGACGCGTTGAGCAAGACGGCAGAAGCGGATAGAATACTCTTTGAGTATTCGCTTTCACCGTCGTTTGCGCTTGACGATATCGCGGATATTTTGGTGCGCGCAAAAAAAGGCTCCACGCTTTCTATTGCCGATATATTGAAAGTCGGCAGATCTTTGCGTGTTTCAAGGCGATTGAGTTATACCTTGAGCAAGGCAAGAGAGTGTCCGCTTATTGGCGATATCGCGATGGGATTGTTTGAAAACGAAGCGCTTGAAAACAAGATATTCGATTCTTTTTTGAGCGAAACAGAAGTGGCGGATAATGCTTCTAGCGAACTGAAATCCATCCGTATCCGCATAAGAAAACTCAATGAAAACGTAAGGACGAAACTTCAACTTTTCATAACTTCGCCAAAGTATTCAAAATATCTTCAAGACAATATCATCACCGTACGCGGCGATAGATATGTCATTCCGATAAAGAGCGATTGCAAGGGCACAATACCGGGGCTCGTACACGATCAATCCGCATCCGGTTCGACACTGTTTGTCGAGCCGATGGCTATTGTGGAACTCAACAACGAACTCAAGGTTGAACTTGTCAAAGAACAAGCGGAAATAGAGAAGATTTTGCGCAATTTTTCTTCGCAAATTGAAGGATGCGCGGCAGGAATATCGTATAGTTACGATACAATGCTTACGCTCGATGTGATATTTGCAAAAGCGCAACTTGCACGCGAGTACAATGCTGTTTTGCCTTGTCTCAATGATGACGGAGAAATCGAAATCAGGGGCGGATGCCATCCGCTTATCGACAAGCATAAAGTTGTGCCCGTAACGCTTGCGCTCAAAAAGGATGAGCAAATGTTGCTTATCACTGGTCCGAATACGGGCGGTAAAACGGTTACGCTTAAACTTGTTGGATTGTTCACGCTTATGGCAATGAGCGGATTGTTTGTACCGGCAAAATATGCAAAACTATCCATATTTGACGGTGTATATAGCGATATCGGCGATGAGCAAAGCATAGAGCAGAGTTTGTCTACATTCTCATCGCACATCAAGAATACGATATCGATTTTGAATGTCATCACAGACAAATCACTCGTTCTGTTTGATGAACTCGGTGCAGGAACGGACCCCGGTGAAGGTGCAGCGCTTGCGGTGAGTATATCAGAAGAGTTGTTGCGTGTGGGATGCAAATCATTTATCACATCGCACTTTAACGATTTGAAAGAATTTGCACTTGTGACAAACGGAGTTGTTGCGGCATCAATGGAGTTTGATATCAACACACTTTGTCCGACATATAAACTTGTCATGGGCGCTATCGGATCTTCAAACGCATTGGCAATTGCGAAAAAACTCGGACTTAATGAAAATATCATCAACAGCGCAAAGAGCAAAATTTCGCTTGAAAAGAGAAGTTTTGACAATGTTTTGACCGCTGCCGAGCAAACAAGGATGAAAGCGCAAGAACTTGTGAGCGAAGCGTCTATAGACAGAGAAAATGCGGCAAAAGCATTGTTAGATGCCGAAAATGAGAAGAAACGTATTGCCGAAAAACGCGAGAAACTCGATGAAAACATCCGCAAGGAAACAAAGCGTTTGATTGAAGACAGCGTGGAAGAAGCAAACGATCTCATTGACAGAATAAAAGAAATTCTTGCAAAACCGCAAGTCGAAGACAAGGATTTGTTTGAAGCAAGAAAACTCAAAAAACAACTTGAGAATATGTCAGCCGAGTATGAAAAAGAAGCGGTTGTGGACGATGTTCCTGACAATTCACCGCTTCAAATCGGAGACAATGTGTTTGTGAAATCACTGCAAAAGAAGGGCGAATTGCTCTCTATAAATCAAAGGGGCGAAGCGCAAGTTTCATTCGGAAAACTCTCGGTCAAGGTCAAAAAAGGCGATTATTACAAGGTGAAATAATATGGTTGAGCAATATAGCCAAACAATCGATGTCGATGTCACAAAAAAGTCCAAACTCATGCAATTGGCGGGCATAGCGCTTGTGCTCGCATCGCTTGGTTTTTTGATGGTATCGGTGTTTTTCAGTTGGTGGTTTATGTTTGCTTTTGCCGCTTTGTTTGCACTCGGATGTGGTTTTATCCATATCTACAACAAAGTTGCAAAAGAGTACACATATGAACTAAACAGAACAACGTTGACAATAGTGGCAAAAGACGTTGTCAATCGTCAAAAACGCATATTGACGCTTTATGTGAAGGACATCAAGGGTTTTTCGTTGATGACGGGGATGTTTGATAGCAGACAAGACATCCTTTGTTGCAGCAACTGCTACGATATGGGCGTTTTTGAAATTTGCTTTGATTTTGACGGCTCAAACAAGCGACTTTTGTTTGCTCCGGATGACTATATGGTTGCGCTTATAAATGAGACAATTGCTCAAAATAACAAGGTAGAATACTGATTATGGACAAAATTTACTATTTGGACAATGCTGCGACAACTAGGGTTCATCCGCTTGTTGCCGACCTTATCGCAAAAGAGAGTACGGAAGAATTTTTCAATCCGTCCGCGCTTTACAAACCATCGGTTGCATTGTCCGTAAAAATAAAAAACGCGCGTGATTACATAAAGAGTGCACTCAAAGCCCCGGATGGAGAATTGTATTTTCTCTCCGGCGGAACAGAAGCAGATAATACTGCGCTTTTTTGCACGCCTAAAGCAAAGGGAAGCAGAGTTATTGTCGGGCTTGGGGAGCATGATGCAATCATCAACAGTGCAAAACAACTCGAACAACAAGGATATGATGTTTGCTATGCACCGATAAACAGTGACGGCAGTGTAAACGAAGAAGAGTTTGAAAAACTGCTCAACGACAAAGTATCCCTTGTTTCGATTATGCACGTGAGCAATGAAACCGGAGCGGTGAATAACATTGCTAAACTCGTGAAAATGACAAGGCGTCATTCGCCCAAGGCAATTTTTCATAGTGACGGCGTGCAAGCGTTTGGCAAAATCAAGGTAAACCTTCGCGCATTGGATGTTGACCTATATACAATCTCGGCACACAAACTTCACGGCCCAAAGGGTATAGGCGGATTGTTTGTGAAGAAAGGTGTATCTTTGCATTCGTTGCTCTATGGCGGTGGTCAGGAAAAAGGATTCCGTTCAGGCACGGAAAATGCGCCTTGCATTCTGGGATTTGCCGAAGCAGTGAAGATAAATCAAGCAAATTTCGAGAGTGACTATTCTAAAAAATGCGATTTTAGAGAACTCTTAATTGATAAATTGCAAGATAAAATCCAAGATATTGTATTAATTTCACCGTCCGAAAATTTTGCTCCGAATATTTTGACGGTCGCTTTCAAGGATATAAGGGGTGAAGTTCTGTTGCACGATATCGAAAATAGCGGCATATTGGTAGGCATCGGCTCGGCGTGCTCGTCGCATCATGAGAGCAGATTTAAATCGTTGCTCAACCTTGACGATAGGCATAGAGACGGAATTATCAGATTTTCATTCTCGTATGAGAACGAACTTGAAGACATCGATTTTGTTGTTGACACAATCAAGCAAAGTCTAGACAAACTTACAAAATACACAAGAATATAGGCTTTCAGCCAAAAAGTGAGATGAATATGAAAAAAGTTATTATCATCAGATATGGCGAAATCTTCCTAAAAGGAAAGAATAGGGACTATTTTGAGAGTCTGCTCATAAAGAATATCAAGCATGCTCTTGGCGATTTGTCCTTTAACTTCACAAGAACACAAGGCAGATACTTTGTTGAAGATTATGATGTTGACGATGAGCAAGAATATGTTGCTCGCCTTCAAAAAGTATTCGGAATTTACTCCATTTCCGTTGCATATAAGGTCGAAACAAAGGCAAATGAAGGATTTTGCGACATCAAAGATTGCTTAAAATCGCTTGCAATCACCGCGCAAGAAGACTGCATTCTCAAAAATCCGAAATTCAGAGTGTCCGTAAAGCGCGCGGATAAGCGCATCGCAAAGGCATCCTATGAAATCGCCGCCGAACTTGGCGGTGTGGTGCTTGCCAACACGCATTTCAAGGTTGATTTGAAGAATTTTGACTACGATTTCCAAGTGGATATCCGCGAAAACGGCTATTCTTTTGTGTTTAGTGATGTCATTCAGGGCGCAGGCGGGCTTCCCGTTGGCTGTTCAAGCAAGGGACTCATGTTGCTCTCGGGCGGTATCGATTCACCTGTTGCGGCATACATGATGGCAAAAAGGGGTATGAAACTTATGGGCATCCACTTTGCTTCGCCCCCGTATACATCCGAGCGCGCAAAGGAAAAAGTGGTTGAACTTCGCGACATCGTTGAAAAATATGCAACGGACATCAAACTTCTTGTTGTGCCGTTCACGGAAATTCAAATGGCTATCCATGAGAATTGCCCGGCTGAATTTATGATCACGATTATGCGTAGATTTATGATGCGTATCGC
>CAYYCU010000062.1:0-8839 GCA_964470415.1 uncultured Ruminococcus sp. | reverse complement strand
CAGAGCTCTCCGGCTTGGAGGACTTGGTCGAAGAAAGTCCCAAAAAGAAGAAAAAGCGGGAAGAAGCCCAAAAGTCGGCGGATGAACGAAAGTTCGAAGAAGCTGTCGCGGCGCCGCAACCGTTGCCGCATTCCGATGCGGATGCCGCACAGGAGGCTGCACAACCTTCCGAACAGGACGGAAAAAAAGAAGAAAAGTTGCCGTCTTGGGTGATGAGCGTTACCATGATTGTCAGTGTTGTATTGGCAATTGTGCTGGCGGTCGGACTGTTTGTGTATATTCCTTCCAAGCTATTTGCCCTCATTCAGCCGCATATAGGATTTCTTCATACCGAAGATGTTGCGCTGACTTCTTTTTGCAAATCAATTTTTGAAGGCGTTTTAAAAATCGTTATTTTGATAGGGTATATGGCACTGATTTCTCTGATGAAGGATATTCGCCGTACTTTTATGTATCACGGCGCCGAGCACAAAACGATTTTTTGCTATGAAGCCGGGTTGGAATTGAACGTTGAAAATGTGCGCTTACAGCGCAGATTTCATCCCCGTTGCGGAACCTCCTTCTTGATTTTGATGCTTTTGGTCAGTATTTTTATTTCATTTTTTATTGATCCGCTGACGATTTTGCTTACCGGTACCGTTTTGCCGCCTGTTTGGCGTGCAGTCGTAAAACTGCTCATGATTCCTCTGATTGTGGGAGTGGGTTATGAATTGATTAAGCTTGCGGGACGTCACGACAATTGGTTTACCCGAATCATTTCCGCACCGGGCGTGTGGTTGCAACACATTACCGTGTTTGAACCGACCGATGATATGATTGAATGTGCCATTGCCGCAGTCAAGGAGGTTATCCCGCCGGACGGAAGCGACAAATGGTAAAAAGCTGAACGGGCGAAAGCTCGGAAAGGAGAATGAAAATGGATGCTGTTCAAAAGCAAGCACACGATGCTGTGTCGGAATTGATAAACACGGCGCAAATGAAGAGAGGCGAAATCCTGGTTATCGGTTGTTCTTCCTCCGAAATTGTGGGAGAAACCATAGGGCACGGCTCCAGCTTGGAGGCGGCGCAGGCTGTTTATTATGCAATCAAACCGATTTTGGATGAGCATGGAATTTATCTTGCGGCTCAATGCTGCGAGCATTTGAACCGTGCACTGATTGTGGAGCGCGCGTGTGCCGAAAAGTACGGCTATGAGGAAGTTTGTGTGGTTCCGCAGCCCAAGGCGGGCGGTTCCTTTGCCACAACCGCGTGGAGCGATTTTCGGGAACCCGTAGCGGTTGAGCATATTGCGGCACATGCGGGACTGGATATCGGAGGAACTTTAATCGGTATGCATTTGCGCGATGTTGCGGTTCCGGTTCGTTTGTCGGTGTCCTGTATCGGCTCTGCTCGGTTGCTTGCCGCACGAACCCGTCCGAAGTTTATTGGCGGCATTCGCGCAAAATACGAATGATTTTGACTTAATTTCCAAAATGTCCTGTGTGTTTTTGTGTAAGATTTTCTAAAAAAATATCGTATAATCTATTGACATTTTAGGGCAAAACATGCTATAATAAAACACGTAGATGATGATAGATAAAACCGAACTTGGTCGGTGTTGTTTAGCAGAGCATTTATGGTTGGACGGTTATAAGAATAAAGAAAGGGGACAATATTAACCGATGGAGATCGCCATTATTGCGCACGACCTGAAAAAAGAATTGATGACACAGTTTTGCATTGCCTATTGCGGCATTCTCAGTAAGCATAACTTGTGTGCTACCGGTATTACCGCAAAATATATATCCGAAGCCACGGGGCTTGAGATTGAACGAATGCTTTCCGGCGTTCAAGGCGGAAAACAGCAAATCGCCTCTCGCATTGCCTGCAATGAGATTGATGTGTTGCTGTATTTCAAGGATACGCGTCCGGATGCCAAAATAGACGATGTGGAAAGCGAGCTTTTGCGCCTGTGTGATTTGTACAACATTCCGGTTGCAACCAACATTGCAACTGCCGAGGTGTTGATTACCGCGCTCGACCGCGGAGATTTGGATTGGCGCGAGATTGTCAATCCACGTTCCGCATACAATTTAAAAAAGAAAAATGCGGCAAACAGAATCTGACGGATATTGTCAGTTGCAAAAGATATGTCCTGCTGTACCGCGCATCAGAGAGAAAACCGGGCTGTAAAGCTTTGCTGAAAGGTTTTTTGCGTAAGGGCTTCAGGGTACCGCTTTTGTATCCATTGTAATACTTGAAATGAGTGAAACGTCCGGGTGGAACCGTGCGGAATGAATCCACACCCCGAACAGGCTGTACAAGCCTGCGGGGTGTTTTTCTTTTTATTTTTATTGTGAAATTTTAGAAATTCTATAAATATTATGAAATTTTTCTTTGAAGGAGATAAATGTTATGAAAATCAAAATTCAAAATCAAATTGCAGAGCTGGAAGCGCCTGCAACGGTGTATGATGCGGCAAAAGCATTGGGACCTGTTCCGCGCTCCGTGATTGGCGCCGAAATTGACGGCAAAACCGTTGCTTTGACACAGGAACTGAACGGTGACGCAGAGGTCAAACTTCTCACCTTTGAGGATCCTGCCGGAAAGCATCTCTTCCGCCATACGGCATCGCATATTTTGGCACAGGCGGTCAAACGGCTGTATCCGTCTGCCAAGTTGACCATCGGTCCGGCAGTGGAAAACGGATTTTATTATGACATTGATTCCGATGTAACCTTTACCGCGGATGCACTCAAGGCCATTGAAGCCGAGATGAAAAAAATTGTAAAAGAAAATTTGAAAATAGAGCGCTTTGAATTGAACCGCGAGGAAGCCATTGCACTGATGAAAGAGAAGGAAGAACCGTACAAAGTGCAACTGATTGAAGAGTTGCCTGAAGACGCCGTTATCAGCTTCTATCGGCAGGGAGAATTTACCGACCTTTGCGCAGGACCGCACCTCTTTTCTACGGGAGCCGTTAAGGCGTTGAAGCTGACACAGTGTACGGGTGCATATTGGAAGGGCGACCAAAAGAATAAAATGCTGCAAAGAATTTACGGAATTGCATTTCCTTCCAAGGAGGAAATGAATGCTTATCTTGCACAGCAGGAGGAAGCATTAAAGCGCGACCACAACAAGCTGGGGCGTGAGTTGGAGCTCTTTACCACGGTGGATGTCATTGGACAGGGATTGCCCGTCATGTTGCCGAAGGGGGCGCGTATGATTCAGCTGTTGCAGAGATGGGTAGAGGATGAAGAACAAAAGCGCGGCTATCTTTTGACCAAAACGCCTTTGATGGCAAAACGGGAGTTTTACAAAATTTCCGGGCATTGGGACCACTATTTGGACGGTATGTTTATTTTGGGAGATCCGTACGATGAGACCAAAGAGTGCTTTGCGCTGCGCCCCATGACATGTCCGTTCCAATATCAGGTTTTTCTGAACAAAAAACGTTCTTACCGTGATTTGCCCATGAGACTGGCAGAAAATTCCACGCTGTTCCGCAATGAGGATTCCGGTGAAATGCACGGCCTTATCCGTCTGCGCCAATTTACCATTTCCGAGGGACATTTGATTCTTCGTCCCGATCAGCTTGCGCAGGAATTTAAGGGCTGTCTGGAGCTTGCCATGTATATGCTGGAGACGCTTGGCTTGAAAGAGGATTGTTCGTTCCGGTTCTCTCAATGGGATCCCAAACGGACCGATAAATACGAGGGTACGCCGGAGCAGTGGGACGAAGCGCAAGGCATTATGAAGCAGCTTCTTGACGAAAATCAAGTTCCATATACCATTGGTATTGACGAGGCGGCATTTTACGGGCCCAAACTGGATATCCAAATTAAGAACGTATTCGGCAAAGAGGATACGCTGGTAACCATTCAGATTGATTTGCTTCTTGCCAAAAAATTCGGTATGGAGTATGTGGATTCCAACAATCAATTGGTAACGCCGTATATCATTCACCGCACATCCATGGGATGCTATGAAAGAACATTGGCGCTGTTGATTGAAAAATATGCGGGCGCTTTCCCGCTTTGGCTTGCACCCGAACAGGTTCGCGTTTTGCCAATCGGAGATGAGCATGTGGCGTATGCTGCCAAAGTGCACGACCGCCTTGTTGCTGCCGGGTTGCGGGCAGAGCTCGACGATTCCTCCAATACAATCGGCTACAAGATTCGTGCAACACAGATGCAAAAAGTGCCGTATATGCTGGTCATCGGAGCCAAGGAGGCAGAGGAGGGGACGGTTTCGGTTCGCAATCGTGCCGGTGCCACCGTTACCAAGAGCGTGGATGCTTTTGTTGCCGATGCACTTTTGGAAGTGGCGGAAAAAAGAAAATAATATTTTTAAAAATGCAGACCGGAAAACCGCTTTTGGTTTTCCGGCCGTTTTTATTGAAAAATTATATTTTTTTATTGACAATATCCGAAAAAAAAAGTATAATATAAACAAGATAAGTAAAGGAGATTTTTTCAATGGAAACATTGCTTCAAATATTAAAAAACTTGCATCCCGATGTGGACTTTCGGTCTAACGATGATTTAATCGGAGGCGGCGTTTTGGATTCTCTGGATATTGTAACGTTGATTACCGAAATCAATAACGCGTTTGATGTCAGCATTCCGGCAGAAGAGGTAATACCCGAAAATTTTAACAGTGCAAGCGCTCTTTATGCATTGATTATGCGTTTGGACGAGGAATAATTTCGAAATATGCAATTTACATCTGTTTCCTTTCTTCTTTTTGCCGCTGTAACGCTCTGTTTGTATTTTCTCTTGCCCAAAAAGATGCAATGGATGGTTTTGCTTGCCGCAAGTTATGTGTTTTATTTTTTTGCGGGTGCGCAATATCTGATTTTCATTTTATACACCACGGCAATTACCTATTTAACTGCGCGGATTATGCAGAAGCAGGCGGATAAAGAGGACGCTTTTGTTGCCGCTCACCGCGATACAATGGAAAAGGCAGAACGCAAAGCATACCGTTCCGCAGAAAAGAAAAAACGTTTGCATATTTTAATTTTTGGGTTGGTTTTGGGCTTTGGCATGCTGGCAGTGCTCAAATACACGGCATTTGCGCTTTCCGGCGTGAACTCGTTGCTTGCTGCCTTTGGAATCGTAACGCTTAAAATTCCGACATTGTTGTTGCCGCTCGGTATCTCTTTTTATACCTTTCAGTCAATGGGGTATCTCATTGATGTTTATCGTAAAAAGGTTCGCGCCGAATCCAATTTTGCCAAGCTTGCGTTGTTTGTTTCGTTTTTTCCGCAGCTTATACAAGGCCCTATCAGCCGTTTTGACAGCTTGGAGAAGCAGTTGCTTGCAGAGCATGCATTTGACGGATTGTGTTTTCGCGCCGGGCTTATCCGTGTCGCATGGGGCTTTTTCAAAAAGGTTGTGGTGGCGGATACTGCCATGATTGCCGTAAAAACGCTGATGGAGAATGATGCCAAATACAGCGGCGTTTACGTTGTATTTTTGATTTTACTCTATTCGGTACAAATATACGGCGATTTTACGGGCGGAATTGATATTACAATCGGACTTTCCGAAATGATGGGAATACGGTTGGCCGAAAACTTTGACCGTCCTTTTTCGTCCCGCTCTACCAAAGAGTATTGGCGCCGTTGGCATATGACAATGGGAAGTTGGTTTACCGATTATGTTTTTTATCCGCTTTCGGTTTCCGCTTCTATGCAAAAGCTTTCCAAATGGTCTCGCGCCAAGCTGGGAGAAAAAATCGGGAAGCGGGTGCCCGTTTATTTTGCAACGGTTGTAACATGGTTCCTTACGGGACTTTGGCACGGAGCCGGCTGGAATTTTATTGTTTGGGGACTCTTGAATTGTTTTGTGATTTTGGTGTCCCAAGAGCTGCAGCCGCTTTATAATCGGTTTGATAAAGCCTTTCCGCGTCTTACCGCCTCTGTCGTTTGGGAAAAATGGCAAATGGTGCGCACGTTTTTGCTGATGGGGCTTATCCGTTCGCTTGATTGCTATCGCAATGTACCGCGCACCTTTCGCCTTTGGGGCAGTATGCTGACGGTTCACAATTGGAACACGCTTTGGCATGGCGGCTTGACCTCGTTCGGTCTTTCGTGGGCGGATTGGGGCGTGTTGCTCGGCGGTGTGTTGCTGATTTGGATTGTCAGCCGTATGGGAAGCCGAACGCCGTTGCGAGACCGTTTGGCATGCCGTCCGATTTTGTTTTGCGGATGCATTTGTACGCTGGTGCTTTTGATACTGTTGCTTGGCGCATACGGAATCGGTTATGATGCGTCACAGTTTATTTATAATCAATTTTGATTTTTTGAAAAGATTGCATATGAAAAAAAAGATTGTTTGTTGTACTTGCATAATTCTTGTCACCGTTCTTTTGTTGGGCTTTTTACAATTGTTGTTACAGCCAAAGTATATGACCGATACACAAGAGGGCGCTTTGATTGCCGATTATTATGCCGATACCGATGTGTCGCATGATGTGCTGTTTGTGGGGGACTGCGAAGTATATGAAAATTTTACGCCGCCGACACTTTGGGAAGAATACGGAATTTCTTCTTATGTTCGCGGCAGTCCGCAACAGCTTGCTTGGCAGTCTTATTACATTCTTGAGGATACATTGCGCTATGAAACTCCAAAAGTCGTGGTGTTTAATGTGTTGGCGCTCAAATACGGAGAGCCGCAAAACGAAGCGTATAACCGTATGACTTTGGATGGATTAAAAATCTCTGTTACCAAGTTGCGTGCGGTAAAGGCATCTATGACCGAAGGAGAGTCTTTGGCTTCCTACTTCTTTCCTCTTTTGCGTTATCACAGCAGATGGAAAGAACTGAAAGCGGAAGATTGGAAATATTTGTTTTCACGGGATACCGTTTCTCATAACGGTTATTTAATGCAAACCGGCGTTAAGGCAGGCTTTTCGGAAATTGAGCCCTCTCCGCTGGCGGATTACACATTGCCTGCACGGTCAATGGAATATCTTGAAAAAATGCGCCTCCTTTGCGAGGAAAAGGGGATAGAGTTGGTATTGATTAAGGCGCCTACCAATAATTGGAAATACTATTGGTATGACGAATGGGACCAACAGGTTTGCGATTACGCCGCGGCAAACGGGTTGGCGTATTATAACTTTATTTCCGTAACCGAGGAGATTGGAATTGACTGGAATACCGATACTTACGATGGCGGCGTGCATCTGAATGTTTACGGTGCAGAAAAGCTGACCTCTTATTTCGGTCAAATTCTTTCTTCCGATTTGGGATTGGCAGATTGCCGATCGGATGCGGAACTTTTTGCATCCTGGAGTCAAAAGGTACAGCAGTATTATTTGGAGCGAAATCAAAGCGGCGGATAAAAGAATATGTTTTGCCGCGATATGTGCCAACAGAGGGCGCGTCCGCAACAAATATTTTCATGGAATGAGAGGAACGGTTGAATATGGAAAAGAAAAAAAACATCCAAAAAACAGTTTGTTTGCTGTTGGCGGCTTTGTGTTTGCTGATTTTTGTCGGTTGCGGTGATCCTTCGTCAGAGCCGACAAGAGAGGAGCTGTGCTTTCGGGTTGGCAATACGGAAATCCGATTAAATACCCAAGCGGCACCCGTTTTGCAGGCTTTGGGAGAGGCACGGGAATGCAGCGAATCGCCGTCTTGCGCGTTTGAAGGCTTGGATCGCATTTACATATATTCCGGTTTTCGGATTCAAACTTATGAGGCGGACGGAACGGAATATTTGTATTCGGTGGAAATTGTAGACGACTCTGTTTCTACGCCGGAGGGAATTACCATCGGTGCCTCCAAAGATGACGTGATTGCAAAGTATTGTGCCGGAACGCCTCCTTATCGCACAGAGGAAGAGAACGGCCGTATTTTATGCATTTCCAACGATGGTGCCTATACCTTGCAATTTTTGTTGCGCAATGAAAAGGTCACCAATATCCAATATACGGTGGATACGGCGCTTGCAAAAAGAACTTGAGTCGGTATCCGCATAGAAAAAGCCCCCGGTTCTGCGGAATTGGGGGCAGTGTATAGACCAAAAGGAGATTTTTATGAATCGGATTATTGAATATATTAAGCAGGTTTATCATCCTTCCGTCATCATTCTTTACGGTTCCTTTGCAAACGGCACCAACGGTTCCGAAAGCGATTTTGATGCATTGGTTCTTTCAACCAATCATGAAATAATTCACGATACATCCTATGTCAACGGAACGCAACTGGATGTTTTTGTATATCCCGAAAGTTATTTTGAGAATGATTATGATTGCGGTGATTTTATTCAGATTTTTGACGGCAAAATCATTTTGGACACGAACCAAAAGGGCAGTGCCTTAAAGCAACGGGTTTTAACATATCTTGAAAACCGCCCGCAAAAAGAACCCGATGAAATCAGAAAAAATATGGATTGGTGTTTCAAAATGCTGAAAAGAAGCCAACGCACCGATGCCGAAGGCATGTTTCGTTGGCACTGGTTATTGACCGACAGTTTGGAAATTTTTTGCGATGTTATGCAACATGCTTATTTGGGACCGAAAAAAAGCTTGATATGGATGAAAGAAGCGTATCCGGAGGCATTTGCTTGCTATGAAAAAGCCCTGTCCGATTTTCGCCGGGAAAGCTTATCGGATTGGATTCATTGTTTAAATGCTGCGTTTGAAACAAACTTTTCATAATCCGATTGAAAAAACATACTTTATTCCGCAAAGAAGGTATTTTTTCTACGCATAGCGAAAGCTTTTTGGCGCCACCGGCACTGCCGGCGGTTGTGTAGACAAAATAAAAAAGTTGCCTGAAACAGGGCAACTTTTTTGCGATTTTGGCGACCGTAAGATGACTCGAACATCCGACCTGTCGCTTAGG
>CAYYCU010000061.1:0-8846 GCA_964470415.1 uncultured Ruminococcus sp. | reverse complement strand
GTGCGGGGCAGTCCTTTTCTGAATTGGGAACTTTCGATCGTAAAAAGCCGCCCGAACAATCGCGTTCGGGCGGTCTCTTCGTCTTTGCTTTTTGTTCCCGTCTCAAACAGACAGGGAATAGATATACGGGTTGCCGTCCTCCCGTTTGACAAACACGGCAGTATAAACCGCGGACTCCTCCGTTCCGTTAAAAAGAACGAACTCCATGCGGTATGTATGCGCAGTCTCTACCAATATGCGCACCTCCACGCCAACCGTTATCTCCCACGCCTGCAAGGGGGCGGTATACGCATTGGAACGTGCCAAATAAGAAAACACATTTCCGCTTGCGTGGCGCACGGCGGTTCCGCCGAATACGCGATAAACGGCATTTTCAAAATCCGCTTTGGGAATCAGCGTAGACAACACGGTATGCGGATATGCCGCTTCTGCCGCAGAAAGCAACGCGGTATTCCCCGTATAGGCGGAATAATGATTGCGGAGCATATCATTCAAAACGGCGTCCCGATAATATTTGACTGCCTGCGCAGTGCTTTGAAATGGCTGTAACTCCAAGCTCCCGGACAACAAAACACCCAGCACATCGCACAATTCCTCTGCCGTTTGTCCGTCCGTTGCCAGCGTAGCTTCCGCAGTCTCTTGCCTGTAATTTGCCGCGTCAATGCCAAACATACTCCGAATCCAAAGCGGATTGCTGCCCGCAACGCAAGAAACCAAAAAAACGGCGGTTAAAAGCAACAGAATCGCCAATGTCCATTTCCTGTTGCGGCGTCTGCCGCGGCGGCTGCGATATCTCATGCGTCTTCCCTCCGTTCCCGTTTTTGTATTCCCTATATTATTTTATCAAAACCGGCGCGGTTTGTCAATATGTTTTTCCTTATTTTTCTACAATATCTTGTATTTTTTTACAGCCATGAAACACAATATATTTGATTTTGTCGTATATTCTGTCCGAGATGTCGTATGCGCGCCGCCGACCTGTGTTTCGGCTTACGGCATAGCGGCTTTTAAACGTTCGGCATGCCGCTGTTCGTTTGTCAGAATATAGGCAATCAGCGATCGAACCACGCGGTCCTGCGTACGGCTCATCAGCGTTTCCAAGCGGTCAATCGCCGTGTGCTCTTCGCGTGCCGACTCCCGCAGCATATGCAAAACGGCGCGATTGCCGTGCGCGTCCTTTCGGCAAGAAATTTCCACCGGCTCCACCCGAATGCCGGTTTGTAAAACGGGATTGCCGCCCAAGGCAACAATCAGCTCTCCCAGCAAGCGAAATTGCTCGGCCTCATCCACCGCAATGCAGTCAAACAGTTCGCAGGCCGCTTCGTCCACACCCTCGCAAAGCAAACTGCGATATGTGTCTGCCGCAACCTTATACAGCGCATGCGCATAACACTCCTGTACGGCACGCGCCAAGCGCATGTCTTTTGCCACACACCCCCGCAAGGCGGGACGGAACGGCGGATAAAGATTATTTTCATTGCTTTTTGACATAAGTACCTCTCCTTTGCTAAAAAAATAAGACTCCCAAACGGAGCCAAAACGGCGTTTTCTCCTTCTCTACTGTATGCCGCAAAACACAATTATGTGAAAAAATAAAAAACTATTTACAAAATCTTTCTTTTATGATAAAATAAATGTAAGAACACGGTAAAGATAGGGGAAACGATTATGTTGCATATTCCGAAAAAGAACAACGACTTGCGCCGTCTTGTACTGCGGCGAGATATTCTTCGCCTCGGAGGATACCTCGTTTGGCTCGCCGTTTGGTTGCTCGGCATCGGTTTTTACAATGCCGGCTCACCATATGTCCCCTTATACGGGTGGCGGCTTGGGCTGACGGTGGCAGCCGCCGCATTGCTCGGTTTTTGTTTGTTCCGCATGTGGAAATTTTTTACCGACTTTTCATGCCGCGGAATCATTGAAACCTCCGGCCTTTCCCACAGCTATTCCGCATCTGCCGATCCGGGCGCACTCAAAGGTCTGGACTACGATTTTCGTTTGAACACCGCATTGAAAATAAAAAACGCACACGGGCATTGTAAAACCATGCGCTTTGAACAAAAGCGCGGATTTTACCTTTACTACCACGAGGGCAACGAGGTGGTCAGCTTTCACGGTCTGCCCTACCCTATCAGCACCGACATCCATGCGCCGCACGGATACGTTTGTGCCGCCTGCGGTACTTGGACGGAAGAGTTTACCCCGCATTGTGCAATCTGCGGCCATACCCTAATTCATCCAAAGGATTTAAACATCAAATAACCGATTTACGGACAGAAAAAGCCGAGCATATCGCAGGTTCATGCAATATGCTCGGCTTCTCTTGATTTATTTTTGTTTTTCATTCTTTCGGCGTTGCGGGATACAGGGAAGCATCAAACGTATAATAATGCGGCACCAAATCGTTATAAGCCAACAGTTCCTCATCAGTCAGTAAAACGGATGTAAGCGGATATTCCTTATAATGCGGGCAGGCATCCCAATGATACCAAGCGGGCGCCTCTTCGCTGCCCGTGTTAACCAAAAGCCAATAATGCGTGCTTGGCAAAACATCCGGACTTCTTTGTACGGTTATCACGGAAAAACCGAGTCGCTCAAAAAAGGCACGCGCCACCGCATAATACGTAAAACAATCGCCGGTTCCCTCGGTCAGTCCGCGATATGCCTCTGCCACCCAATCGCTTTTATCCGACTTTGACGTGTAAGTCAACAGCGCCTTGATGTCATAGTACAGCACACGCGCAGCTTCCGTGCAGGACAGCGAACCGTATCCTTCACGGGCAATCGCGTCATCCACCAACGGCCACAACATGTCATAAGTCACCGCACGCGCAAGTACCGTAACCGTTGCGCTTGCCGATGCCTCGTTGCCGGCAGAATCCTTTGCACGGTAAATTACCCGATAAACACCCGGAACATTGAGATTGACTTCATCGGATTCTACGGTAAAGGAAACGGCGCCGTCAACCGCATCATAAGCGGAAACGCCCTCTCGGTAAGCAATTCCGTCACCCTGTAAAACTTCTAAATCCCGCACGCCGGAAAACACCGGAGGTTCGGTATCCGAAGACCTCGTGGTTGCACATCCCGCCAAAACGGAAAAAGCAACCGACAGCAAAATTCCTGCCGCGCATAGGCGCAATTTTCGTATGCTTCCGAATTTTAACATATTTTTGTTTTTCTGCATGGTTCGTTCAATCGGCTCCCACAGACTCCGCTTCCTGCATTTGACGCACCAAGCGCTTGCGTTCCTCGCGCTTTTCCAACCGTTTTGCCAAAGAAACCAGCATCGGTCTGTTGTAACGCTGGATTGCAATAAACGGTAAATTTCCTGCAATAAACACACAGCTCAAAAAAACACCGATTCCGTTCTTCCAAAAGAGATAAATTCCGGGTGCCAACAAACAAAGCGCAATATGCACAATTTCCGCAACACAAGTTTCTCGCACCAAAACCCAGACCTCCTCGGACGTTGGGCACATTCCCACGCGTTTTGGAACCATATCTTTCATCACACGGCTCATATCGGGCATGTGATCTTTCCAGTCCTGAATGCGAATTGCCTCATATATTCCGCCGTTCCGCTCCCATTTCCAAGTGCAAAACGGAAAACGATCCCAGTGGAACCAGCGCCGAGGCAATGCCTCTCCTATATAATGAGAAGCAATTCCTATTACCATTGCATAGATAACGCTTTTCAAAAAAGGCATCGGGGCATTTCTCCTTTCCGTTGTTGATAAATGATAAAAATCTTATTCCTCGACTGCGGTTTTATTTTTCTTCGGACGGCAAATTACAAAAAAGACAAGCGGGTAACACACCGCACACAGCACAAGCGCCGCCAGCACATCCAACACGGAATGTTGGCGAAGAAACACGGTGGATACGGAAATGAGGATTGTGGAAACAATAAAAAATACCTTCCACCCCCAGCCCCGCAATGTTTTGCTGTGTACGCCGGCAAAACAAACGGCAAACGATCCCAACACGTGTATAGACGGACAGACGTTGGTATGCGTATCAAAATCATACAGTGCCTTGACAATATCCACCATCCAGTTGTCGCGCGGAAAATCATTCGGTCTGAGTCCTTGCATATTGGGCCATACCAAATAAATGACCGCCGTTACCGAATACGACAAAATGACAAACCACATAAAATGCCGAAATGCTTGGATATCATACAGCAAAGAGTAGAGTCCCATTCCAACCAAAAAAGCAAACCAAAAATAATACGGAATAACAAACCACTCACAAAACGGAATGTACGCATCCAATGCGCATTCCACTTCGTGGTACAGCAGTTCTTTTCCGGTCAACCAAAGCCAAATCTTGGGCCAAAACCGCTCCAAGGTAAGAAAAACAATGCCAAAGAAGGGCCAATACAGCAACAAAAACAAATGCTTGTATTTTTCGGTACGAAGCTTTGCAGGACGTAAATCCCGATAATATTCAATCGGAGCCTTCCAATTCATTTTTTATATCCTTTTTCAAATATTTTTCAAATACTGTGACATTTCGGCAGGTATGAAGTGTCATGTTATATTATTGTAACACAAATCGTTCATTTTTGCAACCGATTTTTCATATATTCATAAAAAATAAACAATATTCAACAATCTGCGAAGCCGATTCCAAAAGAATCATAACGAATCCGACCGAAAAAGCGTGTGCAACTGTCCGAATAAAAATTTACAAAAACCGGCAACAATGGGGGCCGACAGCATTCCCAAAAAGCCAAACAGCCTCCAGCCGACATATCCGGCAAACAAAGTAAGCAACGGATGCAAGCCCAAGGTATGCCCCACCAGACGGGACTCCGTAATTTGGCGCAAAACAAATACCGCAACATACAAAATCAGCAAGCCGAACCCCATATAATAATTTTTTTGCAACAGCAAAACAACCGCCCACGGAATCAGCACAGTGCCCACGCCGAGCACGGGCAACATATCCACAATTGCCACCGTAAGCGCCAACAAAAAGGAATACTCCACACGCAAAACCGAGAATCCGACAAACAGTTCCGCAAAAGTAAAAAGCAGCAATCGTAGGTATGCGCGTACGTATCGCCATGAAAAACGCTTCAAGCGCGACTTCCAAGCCGGTAGGCGTTGACGGACCGCATGCGGAAGAAGGCGCACCGCCGTAGCCGTAATGCGGTCTCCGTCTATGCAAAAATAAAAAACGGAAATCAAAGTCACCAAGGTCATAAAAAGCAATCGCGGCAAAGCGGACAGCACGCGTCCCGCAAAGGCGGGAACCGTTGCCGACAACGTACGAAGCAAATTTGCCGATAAATCTGTTGCAGTACGGTTAAAATAATCGCGAAAAGCGGAAAAGCGTTCCGCCCCGTTCGGGCTCTGTAAAAACGGAAGGCGTGATGCAAGCAAATCAAAAAAATCGGCAGATCCGGTCATCAAGTCGGAGAGTGCGCCATCGTTTGCCAACAACCTTTCCAAAAGGTGTTGCAATTCCGACAGCAGTCTGCCAACGGAAAAATAAAGCAACAACACGGTGCCGCAAACGAACAGCATCGGAACCGCAACGGCGCAAAGCTTGCGCGGCAAATGAAACCGGGCTGCCAACCGCTCCGAAAGCGGACGAAGCAACAACGAGAGTGCCCACGCAAGCAAAAACGGCAGTACGGCGGGGAGCGCATAACGAAACAAAAAATACAATATCAAAGCGCCTGCGCAAAAGCAAATCACCATAGACGCCAAGCGTTCCCAATCCAACTTCCCCATTCGCACCTCTCCCGTTTCGTTGTTCTTTCCTATCATATCCGCGATGATTGTAAATTATTTCTCAAATCGGCAGAAAAACTTGACAAGCACCGTTTTTTTTGATAAAATGGAGAAAAGCAAAAAAAGAAAGAAAGGATTTCAAAATGGGTAAAAATTCAAAAGCACAGGACGCGCAAATGAAGCGCGCATATCAGGAAGCACGCAGACGCGAGGAGGCGGAAAAACAAAAACGGCAAAACCGTATTACACGGTTGAGCGTGATTGGTGCCGCGGCAATTTTGTTGATTGTTCTTGCGGTGGCTATCATTGCAGCTATCGAAAATCGGGTGCCGGAAATGACCGACCTTGATTTTTCATCGGTCGCGTTAGCCGATTGTACCGATACCGAACAAAAAACCGACTATGTGCGCCTGAACATCACCTATACCGATAAGGACGGCGTGGAGCAAACAGGCGATGTGGTGATACGGCTGTTTGAAAAGGTCGCGCCCCAAACCGTAGCAAACTTTAAAGACTTGGTCAGCAAGGATTTTTACGATGGATTGACATTCCACCGCATATATAGCGGCTTTATGATTCAAGGCGGCGATCCGAACGGCGATGGCACCGGCGGAAACGGCGACAAGACGATTAAAGGCGAATTTACAGAAAACGGCGTGACCAACAACCTCTCCCATGTGCGCGGCGTTGTTTCCATGGCGCGCGGTCAGGAAAATGACTCTGCGTCCTCTCAATTTTTCATTGTACACCAAGACAGCACGGAGCTTGACGGAAGCTATGCTGCCTTTGGCTATGTGGTGTGCGGAATGGATACGGTAGACGGCATTGCCGAAACCGAGGTGTCCTATTCCACCAGTCTCAGCGACAGCGTTCCGACTCTGCCAAAAAATCCCGTTACCATCAATTATATCACTTTTGTAACGGTAAAATAATATTCTATGCTCTTACTTGTTACGGAACGCACGGCAATTTTTCGGGATTTTGCCGTGCGTTTTCATCAACACGGAATTTATGCCTATATTTGCCATTATGAGACCGCACGGTTCTTTTGCGAAAGAAAAGACATCGGCGGCGTCATTTTGGATTGCATCCCGAACATTGAACAGGAAGAAGCATTGTGCCGATGCCTGCGAGCCGAATATCCCGATATGCCGATTGCCGCGTTGGTGCCGCAAAACAGCCTGCCGGATATGCCGGCATGCCGTTTGATTCGCGCCGATACCGACTTCGGCTCGGAACGGCTTTTTTCCGAAATGCTGGATTTTTGCATGTTGCAATGCGGTTGGAATGCCGAAACGCTTTCCACGTTTGCACTAACCGTTACATCCAATCCAAAAGAAACCGTCTACATGGGCTACCGCATGCCGCTTTCCGTAAAGCAACATACCATTTTGCGTTGCCTGTTTTACCGTGCGCCTATCCCCATAAGCACCGATGACCTCATGGCGCTTTGTTATCCGAACGGCATGGAAAGCATCAAAAATCTGGCAATACAAATTCAAAGAATCAATGAATGCGCCGCGCGGATTGATTCGCGCCGACTGATTGTCAATACCCGCGGTGTCGGTTACCGTTTGCGTGACGGCATTTTGTAACAGAAAAAGGAACGAAGTAAAGCTACCCTCGTTCCTTTTTATTTTTCGATGTAACCCGGTTCGGCCTTTCGGGATGCCGCTTTTTCTTTTGCGGCAACCGAACGGCTTTTTTTACGCAAGGAATCGGCAACCTGCATTTGGTCGATGTCAACCGATACGCGGTGCGGAATCGGCTCCCACGAAACCTTTTTAAACACCGCAATCAACATGGTAAAATCCCCGATGATACCGAAAAGCGGAAACATCAAGGAATATCCCAAATACCGATACCACTTCAGCGGCGGCATACGCCGATGCTCCAAAGCACAAAGAAGCAAGCCGAGAGGAATTACCCAAAGGTGCTCCAAAAGACAGATATTCAAAAGATGAAGCAATAAAGAAATCCATTGTGCCGAGCCCTGCATCCCCATAATAAAAGCGACAACCGTAAGTACCGCTTTCAAAACCTTTAACGGAACCGTAATGATACTGCTCGGAAAATTAAAAAGCAACATATCATAGCAGGAGAGACGCTGTTGGAAGGTCTTTTGCCGAAACATGCCGCGGAACAGGGCACAGCGCGTCTCGGTAAATGCCTGTAAATTTCCTTTTGCCCAACGCAAGCGTTGGCGCCATGCAATGCGAAACGAGGTAGGCTGTTCATCAAAGAACTGCGCTTCATGCTGATAGGTAATGGAATCGCCGGCAACGAGCACCGCCGAGGAAAAGGCGCGGTCCTCTGTAAGAGAAGTATAATGCCAACCGTTTGCCACATATTGATTGGCAAATAAAACGCCGGTACCCTGGATTCTTGCGGAAACGCCGAAAAAAGAACGCGCACAATGCTCCATGCGGCAGGTGCGAATCCAATGCATGGCATAACCGGCAGCCAACCAACCATCGCCGAAATTTTTGGTATTGCGGTAAGAAACAATTACCTTGTTCCCGCTGTCAAACGCATCGTTCATACGGCTGACAAAATCGCGTGCCAACAGATTGTCGGCATCAAACATAAAGTATCCTTCAAAGCGGTCTCGGCCGAAATCTTCTTCAATACGGTCAAACAAAAATTCCAGCGCATACCCCTTGGTGCAGTGTCGGTCATCCCAACGCTCATAACAATACGCACCGTATGCCCTTGCGATCTCCGCGGTACGGTCGGTGCAATTGTCCGCCACAACAAAAACGGTTAAAAGTTCTGCCGGATAATCCTGCTCGGCAATACTTTTTAAAAGATTTCCAATCACGGCAGCTTCATTTCTTGCCGCAACCACAACGGCATACCGATGCTGTTTTTGCGCCGGTGCAAAGCGTTTGGTTTTAAACATACCGACAATACAAAAAAGAATGCGATACGCAAACAAGAAACCGATGATTGCCGTGGCAATATCGCAAAGCAACAAAGCTGTCTGCATAAACGCGTCCCCCTTTCGTGTTTTCACACATTCTTTTCATTACAATCAAAAAGTTGTTCCTATTCTATCACATTTTGTCTCAAAATGCAATACAAAACGAGAAAATAGTA
>CAYYCU010000060.1:0-8942 GCA_964470415.1 uncultured Ruminococcus sp. | reverse complement strand
GCCGAAGCGTTTGCCAGACGCACCGAGGTAACGCCGCTCGGCACCGTATAAGCATAAATCACATAATTGCCAAAGGAATCTACCTGCGTCAGCTTATCTTTGCGAACGGTAGAATCAGCAATGGCCTTTGCGTCATTATAACCGTGCAGGTGAAAATCCTGCGAGGGATTGGCAGGGCCGAAATAAACAACGTCCCCCGCCGTGACCGCGATATAATCGCTGGTATAATGCGATGTACTTGTTTTTTCTTGATTGCTGCCGTTTATGTAACCGGCAAAAGCTGTGCTCGGATCAAACAGGTTGACCAGTTCATCGGCAGAAACCGTGTCAACCGTTTGCGCAATCGCCGGCATTGGCGCAATGGCAAGAACAAGCATCAATGAGAGCAATCCGGATAAAATTCTTTTTACTTTTTTCATAAAATCCTCCTCAAAAATTTTCTTTTTTGTAATAAATGCTTTGCATACTTATTATAACATATAACACAAAAAATGTCAATAACCGCGGTGAAAAAAGAATATCGTTTTTTTATCCAATCTTAACCTGTACACCCCGATTCTTCGCAAACAACATGCATAACGAACTTTAAAAAAGACGGTCTGCAAGAACAATCTTACAGACCGTTGCGCATGCAAAGCCGAAAAAACGGCCGCAATCCCGTCAACTCTCCATTTGTCTGCCCAAAAAGCCCGCTGCCGTCAAAATCAATTTGCTTTCCACCTCGGCGTTGGGGGCATCTTTCCGTGCCTCGCGCGGTTGGTCGGTGACAGACGCCACACATCCCACAATATCGCCCTCGCTGATAATCGGCATGGCACAGCTTACATAATGTGCGCCGCCTTCCCGCAAAACGGGAAGCCGATCGCTTCCGTCTTTGTAAAAATAGAGACTGCGCCCCTCCATAACCTGTTCCAGCTCTTTTGAGAGCGCTTTATCCGTGTAGTCCTTGCGCGGAACACCGGCGCAGGCAATTACGGCATCGCGGTCGCAAATGACAACCGCCAAAGAGCCGTTTTTGTGGAGCGTCTCGGCATATTGCGATGCAAACGCCGCCAGCTCTCCAATGGGAGAATACTTTTTAAAAATCACTTCTCCCTCTCTGTCGGTATAAATTTCAAGCGGATCGCCCTCGCGGATGCGCATGGTTCTGCGGATTTCTTTGGGGATTACAACGCGTCCGAGGTCATCAATTCGTCTGACGATTCCTGTTGCTTTCATATATATCAAGCTCCTTTAATTAACTTTGTGCCCTGTTAGTGTTTGTCAATTGCGGAGATTTATACATGAAACAGTGAATTTATCTTTTTTTGACACATAACGGATAAAAGACGCTTGAAAAATCATTTGTCACAGCGGTTGACAAAAAATCGGTTTTATGATACAATAAGCAAAAGAAAGCTGCAAGCAACATTGCCAAAAGGCACCCGAAAACAGCCGATGAAGCATGCAAACCGTTGGCGCAAAAAGGAGGCAGAATATGAACTCGAAAAACAAAAACGAGATTACCGTAAAAATAATAGACCGCGCACATCGCGCGGATATTTGCATTCCCAATCAACCCTTCCCGCTGATTGGACTGCTGTTGCCGTCTTACAACAACGGAAAATGGGACTACACGGCAATTGAATTTGCAAAAGAAAACAGAAGCCAAATGGTTTTTCCGGATGAACCGTATGACTACGATAAAATGTCGTCCGATCACATTTTTATCGGCGCGTATGCGGGAGAGCAATGCGTTGGGCTGGCGGTTTTGCAGCACGCGTTTTTTAAGCACCTGTATTTATACGATTTGAAAGTGAACGCGGATTTTCGCAGATTCGGAATCGGCGCACAGCTGATAGAAGCCGCAAAAAGAATTTCCTTGGAACAGGACTATTGCGGGCTCTATACAATCGGACAGGACAACAATCTCGGTGCATGTCTGTTTTACTTGAAAACCGGCTTTGTCATCGGCGGATTGGATACACACGTGTACAGAGGAACGGCGCAAAGTCAAAAAAAGGACATCATTTTTTATTGGGAAGGAAACCAATAAACCGAATATACAAACGCTGCGGATATTTTACGTGTTTAAGCCGTAAAATATCCGCAGCTGTTTATTTTTTTAATTCAACGCATACAAATTGCATCCCATATTTTGGCAGTGTCAATCTTCCTCACGGTTTGAAATTATTCCGGGGCTCTTTCATCGCCCATGAAAAAGACCGCCACCGTGCCGGGGCCGCAATGAGAAGCAATAATGGTACCGATATCAAAAATGCGAATGTCGGTAAGCTTTTTAAAGCGCGCTTGCAATGCCTCTTTGGTTTTTTCGGCATCCTCCAAACAACGGGAATGGCAAATAAAACACTTGCCCGAATAGTCGGCTCCGTCAACCGCATGCTGTTCCATGGTATCCAGCGTGGTTTTAATGGCGGCGGCCTTGCCTCTTACCTTTCCGTATGCCAAAATTTTGCCCTTGTCGTCCAAACGCATAATCGGACAAATGCCCAAAATGGTAGCAATCATTGCCGTGGCGCCGGACATTCTTCCGCTACGCCGATAATGCTTCAGCTCGGTAGAAAAAAATTGGTGATGAACCTTTTGTCTGTTTTCCGTCACCCACTGCGTAATTTCCTCCATAGAGCATCCCTTATCCCGCATATCGGCGGCATAATCCACCAAAATACCGTAGCCGGAGGAACTGCACATGGAATCAATGACCGTAATTTTTCTGTCGGGATATTTCTCCCGCAATTCATCCGCCGCGCGCATGGCGTTCCGTGCGGATTGCGTCATGCCGGAGCCGAGCGCAATATGAAGCAGGTCGCCGTGCTGTAACTGCTCCTCAAAGAATTCCAAATACCGAAATTCATTCAACTGTGAGGTGGTGGGGAGCTTTCCCGCATCCAATGCACGGTAAAACGCCGGCAGAGCATCGGGATCCCGCAGCATATCATCCACATATTCCTCCCCGTCTATCATATAGGTGTAAAAAAGGACGGGAATGTTGCGCCCCTGAACATAAGAAAAAGGAAGATCCACCGTAGATTCACAAGACAGTATAAATGGGGTACTCATTTCATAACCTCCGAGTTTGTTTTTTATGGCATCGGGCATGCATATGTTCTTTCATTGCCGGTGCACAGCAAAGCAAAAATGTAACTTATGTGTTTATTATACTATAAGATAATGAATTTTTCAACAAGATTATTACTTTTTTAACCTTTTTATTACATTCTTAACATTTCCATCGGCACATTTTCGCCCAGGCATTTCTTGCCAATCTGTTGCCCGGTCAAAATTACAGGCACATTTCTTCGATATAGTAAATATAATCCAAGCTGCGCAAAGCCTCGATAATTTCCTTGTGTGTCTTATATTTTTTCAGTTCCGGACTGCTGATAGAGACGGCAATAGAATAAACACTCAATCCGGAATTGGCATATGCGGGATTGGCTTCAATATCATCGATTCGCAGGCCCAACCGCCGTATGGTGCTTACAAAATTTTGCAAATATCCACTGCTTTTTAATTCCAAATGAATTTCAAAGTGATTGGAACGGTTTTTTAAGTAGCGTTCCAGCATGGGAAAAAGCGAGAGACAACAAAGCAAAATCACAAAGGAAATCAATGTAATGGTATAGTATCCCGCTCCGATTGCAAGACCGATAATCGCACAAGTCCAAAGTCCTGCCGCAGTGGTCAAACCCTTAATTTGGCTTTTGGAATTGACCAACAATGAATGCACGCTGATAATTGCCACACCGACAATTCCGGCACAGGAAAGCACGTAAAAGCCGATGCCGGTACTTATCCGCAAATATTGATCCAACAGCATGGTAACCGTCATGGCAATCGAAACCAGTGCAAAGGTACGCAGGCCTGCCGAATGACGCTTGCTGGAACGTTCGCAACCGATAATGGATGCCAAACAAACGGATAATAAAAGTCTGAATAAAATACTCCAACTGTTTAAATCGCGGGACCAATCTCCCAAAAGAACGGTAATCGGATCTGTCATTTTCTTTTTCCTCCTGCTATAAGTTCAGCTTGCTGGGCGGCTTGCGCCACAATGTGTTCCTCTGCCGCCTCCGTAAAAGCACGTTCTTCTTCACTTTCACTGATTTTTTCGTGTTCCAACTCTTCTTGAATTTTCTGTATCCGTTCTATCAGCAATTCCACGGAATTTTTCTGCTCAACATCCGCGGGCGCTTCCTCCAGCGGAACCAAGTCTTCAATTTTGGTAGAATAAGATTTGGAAAGATACAAAGACAATTTTGCGCAAGCGGGGCCGATTAATTCATACAACACACTGGATGCAAGAATAATGGTTTCCAAAGCATTTCCCAACTCGCCGCCAAGCGTTCTTGCGCCGATTGCGGCAAGGCCGATTGCAACACCCGCCTGCGGAATCAGTGCCAAGCCGAAATAATTTCGCGTTTCTTTCGGCTTTTTGGTGCACAGACAGCCGACAAACGCGCCAATGTACTTTCCGAGAATGCGCACGATAAAGTACAGCACGCCAATCAACAACAGTGAAACGCCGCCGATTGCACCGGAGGGCTTAATCAACGCGTTCAAATCAAACGACAAACCGGAACGCACAAAGAACAGAAGCAAGATAGGCGGGCTGAAATAATTGAGCTGTTTAAACAGCTTATCGTCATCCGTAATATTGATGTAAACCGTTCCCATGGACATACAGCCGAGCAGAGGCGAAACATTGAGCGCCGCACAAATGCCGCAAAAAGCAAACAGCAACGCAACCGAAATAATGAGGCGGTTATCCGTTGAACGTTTTTTTTGGATAAGCAGCTTCATAAACACACCGAAAACGCATCCGAGCGCCAGCACGCCGATGTTTTTGGCAAGCGGAATCAAAATATCCAAAATGCTGAACGCCGCACCCGTTACGGAAGTCACGGCAATGGAAATTGCCATGCTGTAAGCCACAAGCGCCACAATATCGTCATACGCCACAACCTGTAACAGCGTGTCTACAAAATCTCCTTTGGCTTTGGTCTGCCGAATGGTCATCATGGTAGAGGCGGGCGCGGTTGCGGAAGCAAGCGCCGCCAAAACAATGGAAAAAGCCAAATTCAAGTGCAGAATACAGAATGTCAGAATGAAAACGAACAGCGAAGCGGTCAGAGCCTCGGCCAGTGTAATAATCACAACTTTTCCGACATTGTTTTTGAGCTTGGAAAATTTAAAAAATTCTCCCGTGCCGAAGGCAATAAACGCCAATGCAATATCCGCCAAAAACTCCGTGCCGTCCACAATGCTTTGCGGAATCAAATCCAAGCAAAACGGGCCAATCAAAATACCCGTTACAATATATGCCGTCACATTGGGCAGGCGCAGCTTTTTGGTAATGCGCGTCATCAAAAAGCCGAACAGCAGCATGATGGCAATGGAAATAATAATGACAGCAACATCGGACTGTTCCTGTAGTTTTTCATAAAATGAATTTAACATCTCAAACCTCTTTCCAAGTATGATAAATTGCCGTATAAAACGGTCTTTGTATATTTATCGGAATGATTCGTCTCCCGAATATCAAAAATCCAAACCGCAAGCCTGCGCCGTACAAGCCGCTGCTTTTCTCGTCGCTTGACGGCGGTAATCGCATGGAACCCCAACAGACGATGCGCAAGCAGTTCTTTAGCCGGCCGCTCCGCCGATATGGTGGTTTTCCCAAGGTGCCGCATGCACCGTTGAAATCCGACTCCGAAAAATTGCATTTTTTACTCCCCTGCACTTGATTTTTAATATGTTATATGATATACTAAATTGTCCATAAAATCAAATTATATTTATTTTTGATTTTATAAATTATTTTTATAAGAAGGAAGAGCTTATCATGCTGGATGCAAAAATCGAAACGTTGCTTACGGTTGCGGAATGCAAAAGTTTTACAAAAGCCGCGGAAATTCTTTCGCTTACCCAACCGGCAGTCAGCCATCACATCAATTTATTGGAGACGGAATGCAACGCAAAGCTTTTTCACAGAAGCAAAAACGACTTCAAATTAACGCCGGAGGGTGCCATTGCAGTGGCATATGCCCGCCGTTTAAAAGCCTTGCACGAGCAAATGATTTCCAAAATCGCCGATGAAAAAAAGCATGTTTCCAGATTTCGAATCGGCATTACCCATACCGCAGAGAACAATACCATCACCGAAACCTTGGCAAAATATGTCAATCAATACCACCAAATAAGCATAACAATTATTACTGATACCATAAATAATCTTTATGATATGCTGGAAAATTATGAGCTTGATATTGCCATTGTGGAGGGAAAAAGGCTTTCCAACAAGCTCAATTACTTTATGATGGACACCGACTACCTCGTTTGCGTTTTAAACAACGAGAATCCTTTGGCAAAGCACTCCATGATTACAATCAACGAACTCAAAAAGGAACAGATGATATTGCGCTTGCCAACATCTGCCACCAGACAGCTGTTTGAGGCCACGCTGGTCAGCATGAACGAGTCCATTGACCATTTCAATGTATCCTTGGAGGTGGATAACGTGGCGACCATCAAGGAGCTGATCAGAAAGAATTTGGGTGTTTCCATTCTCCCGCAAAGTGCGTGTATCAATGAAGCCAAAAAAGGAAAACTGAAAATTGTCCCGATAGAAAATTTGAGCATGATGCGGGAAATTACCATTGCTTACAACAAAGATTTTGCATATCTGGACTTAATTCAAGAAATTGTAAGACTGTACCAAGCGACCATACATAAAAAATAAAACCGATTCGGCAGACTTCGTTTTTATAAAAGTCGAAAATGATTTTTATTGCTTTCCAAAACGCCTTCTGCGCGCAGCCTTCCGATTTCCGCCGAAAGCCCGCTTCGGTCCACTTCCAAATAGTCGGCAAGCTCTTGCCTGTCAAACGGAATGTCAAACTCGTTGCACTGCCGGCTCTTTGCATAAGCCATTAAATAGGTCAGCAATTTTTCACGCGTGCTTCTTTTTGAGGTAATTTCAATCCGCTTGTGAAGAATCAGGTTTTTGGTCGCCAAAATCTTCATCATATTATAAATCAGCTGCTGATGAAACCCGCAATGATTGTGGCAAGTCTGTAAGATGTGAAGACAATCCAACAACAGCACCTCGCACGTCTCCGCCGCAACGACCGAAACCGGCAACGCTTGCACGGATGCACATGCAAATTCCTCGGCAAAGACTTCGGAAGCATGCGCATGACTTAAAATATTCCGATTGCCGCAGTAATCAAATTGAATGGTCTGCACGGAACCGCAAAGGACAATGCCGATACAGAGCGCCGGAGAGCCTTCCGAAAAAACCGTATATTTTTTATCGAATTTTTCCACTCTGGCACCCAAGCAATGAAGCATGCGAAATAAATTTTCATTCTCAATTCCCAAAAAAAGCGGACATCTTTTTAAAATTTCCAAATATTTTTCCAATTTTTTCTCCTTTGTTGAAAATTCAACATACTTCTAAAATGAATTATACTATAATAAAAACGAAAAGTCAAGAGACAGCAATCAAATTGCAGATACAAAAGGCAATTTTTTCTTCCGCATCGGCAAAAAAACGACTTTCATAAGCGGTACGCCTTTTGAATAAGAACACAAAATCAATCCATAATAAAAATGAAAGAGAAAGAGGAACAAGACATGCACATTACCAATGATGTAAAATACATTGGCGTCAACGACCGAAAAATCGATTTGTTTGAAGGTCAATACACCGTTCCGAACGGAATGGCTTACAATTCTTACGCCATTATAGATGAAAAAATTGCAATTATGGACACGGTGGACGCCGAATTCACGCATGAATGGCTGGACAACATTCAAAACGTGCTGGGAAGCAGATTGCCCGATTACCTCATTATACAGCATATGGAGCCCGACCATTCCGCCAACATTGTAAATTTTATAAAGGCTTATCCGAACGTAAAAATCGTATCTTCCCAAAAAGCGTTTGTTATGATGAAGAATTTCTTCGGAACGGATTTTTCGGAGCAACACATCCAAGTTGGAGACGGCGATACCCTTTCTTTGGGAAAGCATACCCTTACGTTTGTTGCCGCACCTATGGTGCATTGGCCGGAGGTAATTGTCTCTTATGACAGCACCGATAAAATTTTGTTTTCCGCAGACGGATTCGGTAAATTCGGCGCATTGGATGCAAAAGAAGCGTGGGCAGACGAGGCAAGACGGTATTATATCGGCATTGTCGGAAAGTACGGCTCGCAGGTGCAGGCGTTGCTGAAAAAAGCCGCCGCCCTTGATATTCAAATCATATGCCCGTTGCACGGTCCGATTCTCAACGAAAATTTAGGATATTATTTAAATCTTTATCAAACATGGTCAAGTTATCAACCGGAGGAAGAAGGCATTGTAATTGCCTACACCTCGGTTTACGGGAACACCAAAAAAGCCGTTTTGCAGCTTGCCGAAAAGCTGCGGGGCAACCATTGCCCGCAAGTTGTGGTACACGATTTGGCAAGATGCGATATGGCGGAGGCCGTGGCGGACGCGTTCCGATACAGCAAGCTGGTGCTTGCCACTACCACATACAACGCAGATATTTTCCCTTTCATGCGTGAATTTATCAATCACTTAACCGAGCGCAATTTCCAAAACCGCACCGTTGCGCTCATTGAGAACGGAAGTTGGGCGCCGCTTGCCGCAAAAGTCATGCGGGAGCTCCTTTCAAAAAGCAAAAACATTACCTTTACGGAGACCACGGTTAAAATTCTTTCCGCTTTGGACGAAGCCGGCGCTTCACAATTAAATGCTCTTGTGGGTGAGCTTTGCCGGGATTATTTGGCACAGGGCAGCGAAACCGCCAACAAAAAGGATATGTCCGCGCTGTTCAACATCGGCTACGGATTGTATGTGGTCACCTCAAACGATGGAAAAAAAGACAACGGATTGATTGTCAATACCGTCACGCAGGTAACCGATACGCC
>CAYYCU010000059.1:7297-8951 GCA_964470415.1 uncultured Ruminococcus sp. | reverse complement strand
CTTCATCCCGATAACATGGCTGCAGGTCCCGCTTCCTACGGCATGACCGACACCATGGGACGTATGCATTCCGATGCACAGTTTGCAGGTTCTTCCTCGGTTCCCGCACATGTTGAAATGATGGGACTGATTGGAGCCGGCAACAACCCAATGGTCGGTATGACCGTTGCGGTTGCGGTTGCAATTGAAGAGGCTTTGAAGTAAGAAAAAACATTTCCGATTAAAAAACATATTTTTAGGGCTTTCGGTGTAAATCGAAAGTCCTTTTTTCGTACTCTCAAAAATCCACGTAAAATCCACGGCGGACTGAAACGTAGATTTTTTGTTTTTTGCTTGCAACCTCACATCATATCAAATTTTGCTCTAAACAGATTGACAAAAAAGCTGTTTTGTGATATACTATAGAAGCCACATAATTTAATCAACAAATTTCAAGGGATAGCTCTCTAATTTTTTAGGGGGTTTTGTAACTGTACTTTTTCACGCATTGATAATGAAATTGGCAAAAATGCGATTTCCGCTCGATGCGTGAAGGAGAGTATCCTGATTTGTTGAGAATTGTGTGGCAACAATGGAAGTTCGCATTTTTCGGGTGTGACTTCTATTGAGGTCACACCCTTTTATTTTTATCATCGGGGGCAAATAAGATGGAAACAAGAAACAAAGTTATTGCAGGAGCTTATGAAGGTTTTATTGTTAATACGTTCTTTTATGAATTTTATATCTTGTTAGGCTTAAATACCTGTTAGACTTAAATATTACCTTTCATGAGGGACAGAATAGTTCAATCTAAATTGATGAAAAAAGATATAAAAAATTCTTAAAGAATATAGTTTAATTGTCTAAAAACTGTTACATTTAAAAAATATAATTAACAAAGGAGATTTATTATGTTTGAAAATATTGGAAAAATGTTTGAAAATATTGAAAAAAAATGTTTGAAAATATGGGAAAAAAAATTAAAGCTTTAGCGAAAACAACTTGTCGGATTGGCATTATTATTTCATTTATAGTCGGAGTAGTTCTTCTTTCAAACGGTAACGGCGTTGCTTTGATTGTGATAGTCATTGGTGCCCTTGGCTCTTGGATAGGTTCTTTTTTTACATACGGCTTTGGTGAACTCATAGAGAAAGCAACCGAAACTGCAGAAAACACTAAATTTTTTACATATAGATTTGGTGAGCTCTTGAAGAAAATAACAGAAATTGAAGAAAATACCAAAAGCTTAAATTCCGCAAACGTAGACACGGATGATAAATTAGAGCTTCTTAAAAAGTGGAAAGCGCAGGGGCTTATTGACGAGAACGAATACCTTGAGCAAAAGAGCAAACTTTGACTTTAGGAGTGTGTTATGATAAATGCATTAAAAAGAATGGCAACAAGCAAAAAATGTCTATCATAACTTGCTTGGAACTTGTATTACTAATTATTACAACATTTTTATATGTACATCAATTAAGCTTTTATACCGATGTGCTTTCTGACAGTATGGTATTATTGTCGACATTTTTTCCCTTATGCACCGAAATCATTCCAATTGTATTGTTGTTGCTATCGGTAATACTGCTTCATAAGAGTATATCAAATAAACTTTTCCTATCTGCTCTGATTGTTGGCGCAATACTTCCCGTCTGTCTATTATTGATTGCAGGCA
>CAYYCU010000059.1:3380-7197 GCA_964470415.1 uncultured Ruminococcus sp. | reverse complement strand
AAAAATCTCTGTAATCGGCATTTAACCGTTTGCCTCAAAAGCAAGTATCTTTTGGTAAGCATATTCTCCCGTTGTAATTAACAAATCGGGAACGAATATCTCATGCGTATAATAAACGCACCTTGCATCTTCACCGCACCAAGCAAACGCCGTCCCTTGCTCGGATAGCAAGCCAATGGCCTGCAAATCCAATGTATCGGAACAGTAAATCGGCATCAAGGAAAGAACTAGCTCTGCGCAACTTTCTGTTTTGCTGTATGCAATGAGGCTGTTGACCGCACTTTTATAAAGTCCGTCCTCAAGCGCAATGGTCGGCGTTACCGTTAACCGTTCGGATACATAGTAATAATACGCATCTGCACTGTTTAACGGATAGTTCCGCAAATATACAAGACTTCCCGCGCCGGAATATTCGATTGCCGCAACCGCGGACACCGTATCTTCCATTCGGTCAAATAAATTGTATTTATACCGATTTTGACTGTTATCCAAATTACGGACATACCCGTCATAGCTGGAAAAGTTCCCCAACGTATAGCCGTTTTGCAGCATTACATCGGCAAAATAGTCGATGATAAAAGCGTTTTTGATACGAAAGAAATCAATAAACACTTCAATTCCGTGTTCTTCGGCAAAAGCAAGATAATCCTCGGAAACAAACAGACAAACACGGTTGTCCCCCAACAAAACCAAATTGATTGCCGTCTCGTCCTGTGCATAGGAAGCAAGTGTGGCAAAATACATTGCCGTTTGGTCGTTGACATAAGGATCATCGTCCTCCGAAATTGCCGCCGTATTATAGGCAAAAAACAGATTGGTATATTCTTGATAAAGCGGTCCGAAATACAAATACCGGCTTTCCTGCTTTGCAACCTGCTCAAACGCATGATACAGAACGCTGTCTACTTCCAACACCTGATTGACATGCGTATTAATGGTATAAATATTGTTTACGCCAAAAAAAGACTCACTTGTATGAAACAGGCGGTAAGCCTTGACGGCCGCTTCCGAATAAAGAGAAACCAACTGCCGATACTCATCGGAGGCGGAAAGCGATGACACGCCAATTTGATAATTGAACACAAAATCATCACCGCAATGCGTCTCCTCGCTTTGTGCGCCAATCGCTTGCCAACCTGCGGTAACATCATCTGCCCGCAGGAAAGAAACAATTGCATAGCCGAAAGCACCAAATGCAATGAGAACAAAAACAATCAGCAAAACAATCCGCGCTTTTTTGTTTTTTTCGGAAAGCTCTATCTGTTGAATCGGTCTCATTCCGCTCGGCGAACGATCCCTTGAGGATTTTTTCATTCTCGATTACTCCAACCGCGCAATTAAATCAAAGCGCTTGCCAAAAGAATTGCAAACAGAAGCAAAATTGCTCCTATTACACCCAAGCCAATCAGCGCGCCCTTCTTGCATGCCTTATAATTACGGAAATGCTTATACCGTTTAAAAATCAGGCCTGCAATCAAACCGGGAATTGGAAGGAAGAACGATGCAATGGCATAAAGCTTACTGCCCGTATCGTGCACCGGCGTCTCCAAAATCGGCTCGTCCGACATATTTTGTTCTTCATCGACCGTTTCGGCACTTGCCTCATCCTCCGAACGGAAGGTAACGGATTTTACGGGAATGCCTTTTTCGCGAATGGAACGGTATTCTTCAATTTCCTTTTTGTTGCCATACACATAGTGATTATGACCGATACAAGTCAGCTCCGGTTTATCTTCGCTGTAATCGTGTACCGAGGGATCATAAGTGAACAAGACCTTGTTCTTTTCAAGCTTGGGATCGGGAATCGGGATCGCGGAAATCAGCGAACGGGTGTACGGATGCAACGGATAGTTGAACAGCTCCTCTGCCTCTGCAATTTCCACAATGTCACCCTTGTAAATAACGCCGATACGGTCGGAAATAAAGCGGACGATAGAAAGGTCGTGCGCGATAAACAAATACGTAATATTGCGTTCCTGCTGGAATTTTTTGAGCAAATTGAGCACCTGTGCACGAATGGAGACATCCAGTGCCGAAATCGGCTCATCGGCAATTACCAACTCCGGTTCCATAACCATTGCTCTTGCCAAACCGATTCTTTGGCGCTGACCGCCGGAAAACTCGTGAGGATAGCGCGTCAAATGTTCGGGAAGCAAGCCAACGGCCTCAATCATGTCCTCAACCTTTTTTACTCTGTCCGCTTCGTTCTCAAAAAGATGGAAATTATAAAGGCCTTCGGAAATGATATAATCTACCGTTGCGCGCTCGTTCAGCGATGCGGCGGGATCCTGGAACACCATTTGAATGTTACGGATAACCTCGCGGTCAATCGCATGGGTTGTCTTACCGGAAATGCGCACGCCCTTATACCGAATTTCTCCGGCGGCGCACGGATTTACGCGAATGATGGCACGGCCGATTGTGGTTTTACCGGAACCGGACTCGCCAACCAACGAAAACGTTTCGCCTTTGTAAATATCAAAAGATGCGTTTTTAACCGCCTTGACCGCTTTATCGCCCTTTCCGAAGGAAATGTCCACATTTTTCAGCGAAAGCAAAATTTCCTTCCCGTTTTCGGCAATTTCACCGTGCTCCGGCAGATGCGCCGGTTGCTTTTCGGCGGGTTTATTTTGACTGTTTTTCTTGAATATACGAGAGAAAAAGCCTGCTTTTTTCTCTGTTGCTTTTTGTTCGCTTGTCACAAGCTTTTCCTCCTTTACATGTTGTAGACTTTCATCAATTTTTCGTGAATATCCTGAATAATTTCGGGCTTTTCCATTTTGGGCGCTCTGGGATCCAGCAACCATGTTTTTGCATAATGCGTATCGGTCACGCGGAACATCGGCGGTTCCTTCAGCGTATCCACCTTTAAGCAATAGGGGTTTCTTTGCGCAAACGCATCGCCCACAATCTTATTATAAAGAGACGGCGGCGTTCCCGAAATGGAATAAAGCTTGGTATTGCGCTGTGCCAACTGCGGCAAAGAAGAAAGCAACGCCCATGTATAGGGGTGACGGGGATCGTAAAACACTTCTTCCACCGTTCCCAGCTCTACAACTTGTCCGGCATAAAGCACCGCAACACGGTCTGCAACATTGGCAACCACACCAAGGTCATGCGTAATAAAGACGATGGTATAGTGGAATTCTTTTTGCAAATCCTTCAGCAATTTCAGAATTTGTGCTTGAATGGTTACGTCCAACGCCGTTGTCGGCTCATCGCAAATCAGAATTTTAGGCTGACAGCAAAGTGCAATGGCAATAACGATTCTTTGACGCATACCGCCGGAATACTGGAACGGATAATCGTCAAAACGCTTTTCGGCGTTCGGAATTCCGACTTTTTTCATCAGCACCAATGCGCGGCGTCTCGCCTCCACCTCGGAGCATGACTGATGCTTGAGAATGATAGACGTAATCTGCTTACCGATTGTCACAATGGGGTTCAACGATGTCATCGGATCCTGGAACACCGTGGCAATACGCTTTCCGCGAATCTGCGACCAGTCCTTGGCATATTTGATTTTGGAAAGATTCAGCAAACATTTGCCGTGCAGCACGGTATCGGTCTCATCCAAATATTGTACGCGGAATACAACATTATCAAACACCGCGTTACGCTCGGCGTCATTGTCCAAATCCACGCCCAAACGCATTGCCTTTTTCATGGCACGCAACAGCGCTCCAAAATATTTGGTTCGCTTTTGAATGCCGTATCTGCCAACCGACAAATACATCTCCTTGGCAATAACGGCGTTTCTTTCCTTGGTTTCCTCGGAAATTTCCTGCGAAATCAGCTTTGCATAGTCCGCGGTAAG
>CAYYCU010000059.1:0-3280 GCA_964470415.1 uncultured Ruminococcus sp. | reverse complement strand
CGATTCAGCTTTTGAATTGCGCTGACAATCATGCGTTTGGCAAGCGAATTTAAGTGAACATGCGTATCCGCAAGCTCATCATCGTTAAACATCAAGTCGCCTTGACTGATATAACCGTTGGAATCGAGCATGCCGGCAAAAGTTTTGGTAAGAACCGATTTACCGGAGCCCGACTCGCCGACAATGGCAATCGACTCATTTTCATATAAATCCAACGAAACACCGCGAATGGCAGTCAGAGTTCTGCCGCGCACGCTGAATTTGACATGCAAATCCTTGACGGACAGCAATATTTTTTTCTCTTCCATAATTGCCTCCCTCTCTACATGTGCGTTCTGGGATCGGACGCGTCACCGAGATTTTGTCCAACCACATACAGAACAACGGTAATAATGGAAGCAATTGCAACGGGGCACCAGAACTCAAACTCCCAGCCGGGGGTTTGCATAGCGTTTTGCGATACCTCAATCAGCTTACCGAGCGACATATCCTTCAGTCCCATTCCGATATAGGAAAGGAATACTTCGTAAGAAATATAAGAAGGAATTTCGGTAGCCGCCAGCGTCACAATCACGGAAGTCATAAAGGGCAAAATGTTTTTGGTTGCAATGCGGGCAATGGGGGTACCGAGACAGCGCGAAGCCAAATTGTACTCGCGGTCACGAATGATAATAACCTGCGTACGAATAAAGTAGGCAATGCCAATCCAACCCGTTACCGTCAGTGCAAACACCATGGCCCAAAAGCTCGGCGACATAATCAAAACAATAACCGATATCAGCAAAACGTACGGAATGTTTGCAATGATGTTGTACACCTCTGTCATAATGGCGTCCATTCTCTTGGAAAAGCCCCAAACGGCACCCAAAACAACGCCGATAACCATGTTAATCAATGCACAAACCATGGCAAGCGAAATGGAAATGCTGGAGCCGTACCAAACCGCGTCAAAGGTAGACTGTCCTTTGTCGCCGGAGCCGAAAAGCCATTTGATATGGAAGCCGAATTTTTCAATTGCCGCGCTCGGCGTTAGGTGCTTGGTGGTTCCGTCCAACAAATTAACATAAGGATCCACATCGGGATTGTAGCCGATAATCAGCGGATACACGTACGTAAAAATAACAACCAGCGCCAAAAGTGACAGCACAATAATGTTAATCTTCTTTTTAAAGAATACGCGGAACACCGATCTCCAATAAGAATAACGCGGTGCGGTAATTTTTTCGGAAGCCAAGGTATCGTGGTCTACGCGCGAGAACAGTTCTTCCTCGGACATATTAAATTCATCTAAATTAACCAATTGATCCGTCATTGTTCTCACCTCTCCTTCGCTACAAACGAAATTCTGGGATCCATCAGCGACATCAAAATATCACCGAGAATAATGGAAACCACAGACAGCAACGCATAGAACAGCGCCACGCCCACAATTACACCGTTGTCGTACGCGTTAATGGCGTTGGTCAGCAGGTTGCCCGCGCCGGGAACCACATACACGCGCTCGGTAATAATTGCACCGACCAAGGCACCCAGCACACTGCCCGGAATGCCGTGAATAATCGGAATAATCGCATTTTTAAGAATATGCTTGCTGAAAATTTCTCCCTCGGAAAGTCCGCCCGAACGCGCAAACTTTACATAATCCGAGTTCATTTGGTCAATCATATAGCGGCGCAGCCACTTCATCAGGTTTGCCACGGACGGCAAAGCCAGCGAAACGATTGGCAAAATATACATCAAATTATTGGTAGAGTCCACATCAAAGGTTCCCGGCAGCCCCATGTTGGCACCGATTGCCTTGAAGAGGAAAATATACGCCAAAGACGGAACGGCCATGATGAATACAATATAAACGGTTCCAATCTTATCAATCAGCTTGTCCTTCTTTAATGCCATCAGCGTACCGAGCGGAATGGCAAGAATGTATGCGAGTAAAACCGAGATGATACCGATTACAAACGAATATCCCATTTTGGAAAGTCCGTTCTTGTTGGTTGTCACGTTGGTATAATTGTCTACAAAACGGTCTTTAATAACCACGGTTCCGTTCTCCAAGGAGCCCGAAACGTAGGTGGCGGAGTGCAGATTATCCGCACTTTCAGACACAACACCGGAAGGGTATGTGACAGTGGAAAAAACATAAGAACCCTGCGAGTTTGTCATGGTATCAAACACGTCGATGTCCTTATTAATGGAATAAGAGGTTCCCAGCTTCACCGTTATCAAATTTTGGTGAATATAGGGAAACTGCGAATCAAAATACAGCAGATACTTGTGCTGTGTTCCGTTACCGATAATAGCGGGAGAAAACTTTTCTCCGCCGTAAACGGGATCATAAAGTGTAAAGGTCAATCCGCGAATTTCGATTTCATCTTGAACGTAGTGAGTGTTGTCGACCTTAAAAATGCCGGTCAAATAATCCCAAAGGCGCGAAACCAAAGAGATGTTTTTGGAGGCATACAGATACGGCTTGTTACCGGGCGCACTGTCCCCTTTCAATCGCGTAACTTCGTAGCCCTTGCTCTCATAATAATCTGTAAACTGTTTTACGTATTGCGCAACAATTTTGCTGTCATTTTTTTCCTGCTTGTTCAGCTTGACAGCGGCATCGTATGTTTCCTGTGTAATTTCTCCGTCTTGCAAAAGCGATTTTAAATAATCGGCATAGGGCACGTAATCCAAATAGCCGTACTTCTCCCACTGTTGCATTTCATAAACTGTTTTTCCGTTGCCCTGTTGCTTGGCATAGGTGCCGTCCTTGGCAAAAATTTGTTTTTTATCCAGACAGACATATACCAAAAGCATGACAATTGCCACAACGGCAATCACGGAAAGCAGTCCGCGCAGGATTCGGTTTATCAAATATTTCGTCATAATATTATTCTCTCATAATTACCACGATAGGAGGATGGACCGAGGTCCACCCTCCACCGTGTCATTCATTTTATTCGAACGATTTGGTTATTAATAAATACCAAGGCTCTTGCACATATAGCCTGCATAATCGGGCAGGAATGTGTCAAGGTAGGTCTGCGGATCACCGTAGTCCGGGCCCCAACCGGAAACATCGTAGATGTTGTAGTTGGCTTCAGATCCCGTGCTGGTATAGTAGCCTGCATAGTACCAGTCTTTTGCACCGGTGCATTCAGCCAAAACGATTTGTACTTTGCCGCCGAGAGCAGTTTCTACACTCTGCTTGTAAGCCTGTGCACGTGCTGCGTAGGAAGAAGAACCGGAGAAGTAAGGAAGCTCAAGCTTAATCGGGTTCTCTGCGTCTACC
>CAYYCU010000058.1:4006-9031 GCA_964470415.1 uncultured Ruminococcus sp. | reverse complement strand
CTCAACCGCGCCCCATAAAATTGCCAAAACGAGGAAAATGGTCAGCATTCCCTGCAAAGAAACGATTCCTGCCGTGGAAGCACGTTCTCCAAAAGTCAGCATCTCATTCGCCGCTAACAAAACTGTAAAATTCATCATACCGATACCTCCGCTTTACAGAGGAAGATTGCAGTGCTTGCGAGCCGGTGTTCCGCTGCTTTTCATCATCAGCATGTAAACAGCCGCACAAATTCGTTGGCGAAGCTCTGTCGGTGCAATGACATCATCTATGCTTCCGTCACGCGCCGCAACAGCAGCCGATGCCTGCGTTTCCTTCCATTCCGCCTCCAACGCCGCGCGTGTGGTTGCTTCGGTTATACGGTCGTTCCAAAGGAAGGCAACTGCCGATTCCGGAGCCATAACACTGATTTCGGCTGTCGGCAAAGCATACACCATGTCTGCCCCCAGTGCTTTTGAGCCCATTAAGGTAAATGCCGCACCGTAAGCTTTTCCGGTTACGACCGTGATTTTTGCGGTATCGGCAGAAGCATATGCCATGGCAAGCTTACCGAGCTGTGCCGCAAGCGGTGCGTTTTCCGCACTTTTTTCCATTTCCACCCCAATGCTGTCAATCAACGTAATAATCGGGACAGAAAAACTATCGCAAAAGCCAATCAGCTTTGCCGCCTTTTTGGAACCTTCTACGGTAATCACACCGTTTTTCTCGGCTCCGTTGTTGGCAACCACGCCGCAGGTGACGCCGCCGAGCGTTATCAAGCCGGTCAGCATTTCGGGCGCGTAATCCGCGCCGATTTCAACAAGTTCTGCGGAATCTGCAATTGCCAAAGCAAGTGCTTTTCCGGTCAGTCCTTCCACGCCAACCGTGCGATTTATGTCGTCCGTAATGTCCTCCGCAACAACGCCCTCGGCATTGTTTGCGGGAAGCATGGCAATCAGCTTTGCAACCTTGGCATTGGCGTCCTGCTCATTTTCCGCTACAATGGAAGAAAGCCCGTTTGATGCCACCGCATCGGCACTGCCAACCTCTTTGCCAATCAAAAAAGGTGCATTGACAAATAATTGAGATGCACCGCGAACGGTCACGGTAAAATCAAACATTGCCGCCACCGTTGCCGCCATGCCCGCGCAAACGCCGGAAATAACGGCAATTTGCGGAATCACGCCGGAAGCATCGCTTACAATTTTCAATAATTTTCCATATGCGGACATTGCGGAAACGCCATCGCAGACAACGGCTCCAACACTGTCAAACATTCCTACAACCGGCGCGCCGTTTTGCATTGCAAGGCGATAAATCATAGCAATTTTTTCCGCCTGTATTGCGTCAAAAGCGCCCTTTTTGCGGTCACTGTCCTGTGCAAACGCATAAACCAACTTCCCGCCGATTGCGCCGTAACCGCAAACAACACCGGCCATATCTCCGTTTGCTCTCGTCATCCAAGCACCGGTCTCCACAAAAGTCCCCGCGTCAAAAAGTACGGCGATTTTTTGCGCACCGATTGTTGTGCTTTTTTCCATAAAGACAACCTCCAATTTTCATTCTTGCGAGGGTTAAAAAAAGGTTTTTTTGAAAATCCCTATCCTACCCCATTTTAATGAAATTATACCACAAAACCGGCTTATTGTCAATGAAAGGGCAAAGATTTTTTTGAATAATCTGTAAACAAATATTGCATTCGCAAAACAAGCCAAAAAGTGCCGTTTTGAGGACCGCGAAGGTACTCAAAACAGCACTCGTTAAAAGCCGCCGGGATACGGTGAAATATAAAATTCTTAAAGGATTTTAAATCTCCAAAAAAGCGCAAACGGCGTTGTGGTCGGAATAATAGTGACCGCAGGAATCATCATCCGCAACCGCGTAGGAATCCTCCGGATTGGTCTGCAAATTGGTGAAAATGTAGTCGATTTTGCAATCGCCGACATCGCCTTTAAATCCGTGGAAAGAACCTTTAATATGAGAGGTTGCGTCAACGGTTCCCAAGGTGTCGGCGGTTGCGGTAATCATACAGATAGAGGGCGCATCGGGACGTGCATTGAAATCGCCCGTTGCCACGAATTTAAACGGAGACGCCTGAATTGCGCGCAGCAAAAACGCATTTTCCACGATTCTCGCGGTTTCTCCTCTATGGTCGGTATGCATGTTGAAAAAAGCAATCGGCTCGGTGCTTTCTTTATGAACCAGCTCGGCACGTGACATAACACGCGGATAAACGCTTTGGTCCAATCCCTTTATAACGGATTTGGGCGTTTGCGGTGCAAGCGACAGCCATTCCTCACTGAAAGCATGCAAATCGAAAACGTCTTTACGGAACGCAATCGGAATGCCCTCTCCCTTATAGCTCTCATTGCGGCCGTGTCCCAAAATATAATAATCGGTCAAATTGGATTTTATCCAATCCAACATTACATCGGTAATTTCTTGAAAGCCAATCAAATCCGGCTTTTCCCGATTCAGCATATTTAAAATTTTTTCGCGGCGAAAATCGAACATATTGTTGCCGTCCTTGTCGGAACGGACACGCATATTAAAAGACATGACTTTTATTTTGACAGACATAACCATTCTCCTTTATATGAAAGCGACATGGGAATGCAAGGGTTCCTTGCATTCCCATGAATTGATAAAATTATTGATTTTCGGTTTCTTCCGCAACAGGAGCATCCTCTGCGGTGTAATCTTCGGGCATCGCCTCGGCTGCGGCGGCAGCCTCCTCCAGCAAGGAACGAATTGAGAGACTGACCTTTTTCTTTTCGTCATCAATGTCAATGATGCGGGCATCCACAACCTGGCCGATTTCCAAAATATCAGCCGGCTTTGCAATTCTCTGCATTGCAATTTGGGAAATGTGAATCAAACCGTCCACACCTTCCAAAATTTCGGCAAACGCGCCGAAAGGCATCATGCTGACAACCTTTACCGACACAATATCGCCGATTGCATACTGCGATTTGAAAATATTCCAAGGATTGGTCTCTTCGGTCTTATAACCGAGAGAAATTCTCTTCTTTTCGGGATCGAAGCTCTTTACAAATACGGTAATGGAATCGCCAATCGAAACAACATCGGCAGGAGATTTGATGTGCTTCCAAGAAAGCTCCGTCAGATGTACCATGCCATCTACGCCGCCGAGATCCACAAATGCACCGTAAGCGGTCATGCTTTTTACCGTTCCGTTGTAAACTTTGCCTATTTCAATGTTTGCCCAGAAATCGGCCTCTTGCGCACGGCGCAACTCGCGCTGTACCAAACGAATGGAACCGATTGCCTTTTTGCCGGCTTTTACTTCAATAATTTTGAATTGTACCGTAGTGCCAACCAAGGAAGAAAGGTCTCCGTCCTTGGGAACACCCGTTTGAGAAGCGGGAACAAAAATGCGGTTTGCATTGCAATAAATTACAACGCCGCCTTTTACAACATCGGCAACCTTGCCCTCCAGCACGGCTTTTTCTTCGCATGCCGCAACAATGTTCTGCCAGTTTCTGTCTGCGTCCACTCTCTTTTTGGAAAGCTCCGCAACACCTTCAATGTCGCTCACACGGATAACAAAGGCTTCTACCTGATCTCCGTTTTTAAAGTTCTCGGTCAACTTAAAAGCAGGGTCGCTGGTGATTTGGTCTGCTTTTATGTAGCCCGTCACGCCGGTTCCGACATCCAGCTGAAGTTCAGCGTCAGAAACGTGTGTCACGGTTCCGGTAACGACATCTCCTGTATTTAAAGTTGAGCATTTTGACTCTTCGAGCATTTTTTCGAAATTTTCATTCATTTCGCTCATGGTTTTATATACCTCCTCTATTTCATCGCTCGGTGTCGATGCACCCGCGACGATTCCAATGTTTTGTGCGCCGGAAAGCTTGCTGCAATCCAATTCCGCAGCATTTGCAATCCAGACGGTGTTGCCGCACGATTTGCGGCAAATTTCATACAGTTTTGCTGTATTTGAGCTTTCTCTTCCGCCGATAACAACCATAAAATCGCATTGCTTGGCAAGCTCGGCCGCCTCGGTTTGTCTCAATTCAGTCACACTGCATATTGTATCAAAAATAATCGCATTTGTATATAGTTTTTTTAAATTTTTTTGAGTTTGGTGCCAAATAACCAAATTTTGAGTCGTTTGAGCCGCCATGACAGGCGTTTTTTTGTCTATTTTGACACTATCCCGTTGACAAAGTGCTGTTTCCAACTCCTCCGCGGAAGAAAAAACATACTTTTCTCCGTTAAACCAACTCATAATTCCAACCACCTCCGGATGGTTGGCGGTGCCAATCAGAATAAAAAACTGATCTTCGGTATTGCATTTTGCCGCAATTTTATGAATTTTTTTCACGTAAGGGCACGTACAATCAATCCACGAAAAATACGGATTTTTTTGTAACGCTTTGTTCAACACCGCCACAGTCTCTTTCGGACAACCGTGCGCGCGCACCAAAACCGTAACCGGATGTGCGGCATCCGCCTCAAGTGCCACTCGCTCAATGCTGTCTGTATCAATCGCCTCCACACCGCGGCGGCGTAAAGATTCGTTATACGTTTCGTTATGAATCAAATGTCCCAGCGTATAAATCCGTTCTCCGCTTTTGGCATGCTTCAAGGCTTCTTCCAGCCGGTCGGTGGCTCGCTTGACGCCAAAACAAAATCCTGCGTTTTCCGCAACGGTAATTTTTTTCATTTTCCTGCTCCCTTGCGTTTTACGGATTTGTTCCAACGGCAAAACCGGTCTTTTCTTTTACGATACGAAGCAAAGCATCGGTACATACATCGGGAGACATCCAGGAATTGTCAAACGTAATGGCATCCGGTGCCGCAACCGCCGGTGCAACGGAGCGTGTACTGTCGGCACTGTCGCGGGCAATCATATCCGCCAGCACATCCTCGTAGCTTGACGGAATGCCCTTGGCATTCAGCTCATCGCATCTGCGTTTTGCACGGCACTCATTGCTTGCCGTTAAAAAGATTTTTACATTGGCATGCGGAAGAATGACCGTTCCGATATCGCGGCCGTCCATAATCACACTGTTGGTTCGTGC
>CAYYCU010000058.1:0-3906 GCA_964470415.1 uncultured Ruminococcus sp. | reverse complement strand
ATAATAGCCAACCGTGCGATAAAGTGCACCCGTATCGACATAAACAATTCCCAACCTTGCGGCAAGCGCCTTGGCAACGGTTGATTTTCCTGCCCCGCTCGGACCGTCAATAGCAATTTGAATCATATCAATTTCCTTATTTCATTTTGTATTTTTATAAACCGCGTGCAGCCGCATTGCCTGCTGCAACCGCCGTGGAAAACGCAATTTGCAGATTAAATCCACCCGTGTAGGCATCCACATCAATGACCTCTCCGGCAAAATAAAGTCCGGCGGTCAGTTTGGATTGCATGGTTTTGGGATCCAGTTCTTTTACGCTCACGCCGCCGCGCGTCACAATGGCTTCCTCAATCGGACGAAAACCGCACACCGAAATGCGCAAGCACTTTAAAGCCGCAACCATGCGGGCACGTTCCTCGCGCGTGACGGAATGAACCTTTTTTCGCGAATCGAGCTCGCAAAGGCGAATAAACGGGGCAATCATTTTCTGCGGCAATAAATCATCCAACGCATTAATCAAATCGCGATTGCGGTATTTTTCAAAATCGGAACGGATTCTTGCGTCCAGTGCTTTTTCGTCTAACGCAGGCTTGAGATCAATGTGTACCTCATATTGATTGGAGGCGATATCCGCAAGATGTGCGGACGCAGACAAAACAAGAGGCCCCGTTAAGCCGAAATGCGTGAACATCATTTCTCCAAAATCTTCAAAGACGGGTTTCCCGCTTGTCCGATTCCATACGGAAAGGCGGACATTTTTTAAAGAAAGTCCCTGCATGGAGGCACAAAGCCGCCCCGATGCCACCAAAGGAACCAAGGAAGGCTGCGGTGCCGTCACATTGTGCCCCGCTTCTTTGGCAAAGCGGTAACCGTCACCGTCCGATCCGGTCAAGGGATAGGATTTTCCTCCCGTACATATGATAACGGCATCCGCAAGCGTTTCACCGTCTGCGGTAATCACGCCGCGCACACAGCCGTCTTGAACAATCATATGATGTACTTTTTTGTTGATAATATGCACGCCGAGAGACCGACATTTTTTCTCCAAAGCGGCTACAATATCGCCGGCTTTGTCCGAAACCGGAAAAACACGCTTTCCGCGTTCCGTCTTGAGCGGAACACCTGCGTCCTCAAAAAACGCCATGGTGTCTGCCGTAGAAAAGCGCGAAAGAGCCGTATAAAGAAAACGCGGATTGGTAGGAACATTGGCAAGAAACTCATTCAAATCGCAGTTGTTGGTAACATTGCAACGTCCTTTTCCGGTAATGCGCAATTTTTTTCCCAAACGTTCGTTGCGTTCATATAACAACACATCGGCACCGGCTTCCGTTGCCGAAACGGCAGCCATCATTCCCGCCGCACCGCCGCCGACCACAATGACGCGCTTTTGGTCATCCGTTCTTTTTTTCGTAGACGTCATAGCGATCCCAAACCTCCTCCAATGCCCGGAGCCGTTCCGTTAAATCCTCTTTTTTACGGGAAACCGCTACAATCATTGCATTGATAATACTCAAAGGTGCGACCAAAGAATCCACAAAAGACGCCATGTCACTTTGCGCAATTAAAAGTTGGTTGGCAAATTCGGCAATCGGAGAAGCTTTGCTGTCGGTCAGCGCCACCACATCCGCTTTTTTGGCACGCGCATATTCCACCGCATTGATAATTCTTTTGGAATAACGCGGAAAACTGATGGCAATCATCACGTCTCCCTCGCCAATCCGCATAATCTCTTCAAACATTTCACTGCCGGATGTTGTTTGAACAAAGCGAACATTGTCAAATATCATGCGGAAATTATAATGGAGAAATCCTGCCAAGGCAGAGGAAGAACGGACACCGATAATATAAATATTCTTTGCGGAAATAATACGGTCAATTGCCGTCTCAAAAGAGGCGTGGTCAATTTCCTCCATGGTATGCCGAATTTTTTCGGCATCGGAAAGCAAGACCTTATCCAGTACATTCCCCTCACCAATCAGACTGTTTGTAACCTCTATACGCTGAAAGGAGGTCAGACGGTTGCGAATAATTTCCTGCAAAGAATGCTGAAATGCCGGGTATCCCTCATAGCCCAATTCAATGGCAAACCGAACCACCGTGGACTCCGAAACACCGACAAGCATCCCCAGTTTATAAGCGGTCAAATATGCGGCCTTTTCGTAATGAGACAAAATATAATTTGCAATCAACCGTTGCCCTTTTGAAAAAGAGGGCATCTTTTGTTCTATGGTTTTGAGTAAATCGCCATTCATTTCAGCCGCCCCCTATAAATTGATTTGATATACTTTGATCATATCAATTTCTTTTTTCATTCATAATATTATACATCATAAAATCCGAAATGTCAAGTTTTTTATATTGGAAAGAAATAAAAAGAAGCGAAAATATATCAATATTTTACGTTTATTTCCGGTTTGATACACAAGGAAAAGCGCCCGAACGGTTAGGTTCGGGCGCACTCGGTCATCATAAAACATATTTTTTATATTGCTTTATGAATCCTGCCGCTTGACGGGCAGAGATTGCGGAAACGGACATGCCGCTGTCAAATGCCGTTTTCAGTGTGCATCCACAATTTCCACATTTACTTTTTTTCCGCTGCTCACGGAGGCAGCTTTGATCACGCTACGGATAGCCTTTGCAATCTTGCCGTGTTTACCAATTACCATACCCATATCATCCGGAGCAACGGTCAAAGTCAACGTGATGCTCTTTTCATCTTCAGTTTGCGTAACCTTTACTTCCGCGGGCGTATCAACGATAGCTTGGGCAATGTCAGTTAAAGTTTCCTGTAAGTTAATCATTTTTTGTCTCCTTTGGAGAAGAATCAATCAACGATTCCGCTCTTTTTCAGCAGTGCCTTTACTGTCTCGGTGGGTTGTGCGCCGTTATTCAACCATTTCTGTGCCTTTTCTGCATCAATTTTAATCTCTGCAGGATTGGTAAGCGGGTTGTAATAGCCAACCTCCTCGATAAAACGACCGTCTCTGGGAGAACGGCTGTCTGCCACGATTACGCGATAAAACGGAGCTTTTTTTGCACCCATTCTTCTGAGTCTCATTTTTACTGCCATGATTTGTTTTCCTCCAATAAATATAAATATTTTTTCTATGAATGAACGGTGAAATCAGAACGGCATCTTCATTCTTCCGAGCATTTTCTTTCCTTGTTTGGTCTTACCCATTTCTGTGAATTGCTTCATCATTTTGAGCATTTGTTCAAATTGCCGCAACACCTTATTGACTTCCTCCACCGAGGTACCCGAACCAACGGCAATCCGCTTTTTGCGAGAAGCATTGATAATTTCCGGCTTTTCTCTTTCCTTCGGCGTCATTGCGTGAATAATCGCTTCTGTATGAGCCAACATTTTTTCATCAATTTTGGCATCCTTCAGCGCCCCCGGCTTCATTCCGGGCATCATTGCCATAAGCTGATCCAAATTGCCCATGCCTTTGATTTGCGCAAGCTGTGCCAAATAATCATCCAATGTAAACGTTTGCTGACGCATTTTTTGCTCCAGCGCCGCCGCCTGCTTTTCATCGTAAGCGGCCTGTGCCTTATCAATCAAGGTCAGCACATCCCCCATGCCCAAAATTCTGGATGCCATACGGTCGGGATAAAACGGCTCAATGGTATCAAGCTTTTCGCCGGTTCCGACAAACTTAATCGGTTTTCCCGTAACATAGCGGATAGAAAGTGCAGCACCGCCGCGCGTATCGCCATCCAACTTGGTCAGTATAACGCCCGTAATATCCAAAAGATTGTTGAAGGTTTCCGCAACATGAACCGATTCCTGACCAATCATTGCATCGACCGTCAACAGAATTTCGGTTGGATGAACCGCCGCTTTAATGTCTTGAAGCTCCTTCATCAAAACTTCATCAATCTGCAGTCTTCCCGCGGTAT
>CAYYCU010000057.1:5708-9053 GCA_964470415.1 uncultured Ruminococcus sp. | reverse complement strand
AAAAAGTAAGTTGTGCATGATACCGATTTTGAGAAGAATTTCGATTTTTCTCCTCCCGTCTATTGAAAAATGCGCAATAACCTGTTATAATAATCGCAGAAGAAAAAGATTGAAAAGGAAGGATTTTTACCGTGTCCCGTTTTGTCTGTCTTTTGCTCCTGCTCATGGTATTGTTTACTTCTTGTGCACCGCAAACCGAACCGCCGAAACTTCAAATTTATTTCTTTGATGTGGGGCAGGGTGACAGTATGCTGTTGCGTACTGCCACGGGTGATATTTTAATTGATGCGGGAACCGAGGCATCGGAAGCCACACTGTGTTTGCGATTGGAGCAGTTGGGGGTAACCGAATTGCTTCTTGCCGTTTTTACACATCCGGACGAAGACCATATTGGCGGTGCCGATGCGGTTTTGCGGCGCTTTCCCGCAAAAGAAGTATGGTTGAACGGTCAGTCCATGACAACGGAAGCCGCCGCGCGGTTGTTGCAGGCGGCAACGGAAACGCAGACCGTTGTTCGCACGGTTTGCGCCGGAGAAACAAAGGTATCGGGCTCGCTTACCGTAACGGTTTTGGCACCTTTAACCGATTCTTATCGAGACAGCAATGAGAACAGTATTGTATTGAAGCTTCATTACGGAGAAATCAACGCCGTTCTGACCGGGGACATCGGCGCCGCACAAGAAGCGGATATTTTGGCGGCATACGGTGCCGCGCAGTTGGCGTGCGATTTATACAAGGTCGGGCATCACGGTTCGGGAACTTCCAGCAGTCCCGCATTTTTACAGGCTATGCAACCGACATATGCGGTTATTTCCTGCGGCGGAGCCAATTCTTACGGGCATCCATTTGGTGAAGTTTTGTCCGATTTGAATGCGGTCGGCGCCACGGTCTTACGCACGGACCTGCTGGGAGAAATTTTGCTGGAAAGCGATGGTTGCTCGCTTATTTGCACATCGCGCAATTGAAAGGAGCTGATTTTGATGAAAATTTTCATAACGGGAGGTTCAAGCGGAATCGGAGAAGCCTGTGTCCGTGCTTTTTGTGCGCAAGGAGACACCGTTGTGTTTTCTTATCATACACAAAAAGAAAAAGCAGCTGCAATTTCTGCCGAGACGGGCGCTCTTGCCCTGCAAGCCGACATTTCCGATCCCCAATCCGCAAATGCCGCAGTATGCAATGCCATTCGGCACATGAACGGGTTGGATGTATTGGTGAATAATGCGGGGATTGCACAGATTAAGTTGTTTACCGATTTGACCGATGCCGATTGGCACACCATGCTAGAGACCAATCTATCCGGCGCTTTTTACGTTTCGCGCGCCGCGGCAAAACATATGATTGCCCAACAAAGCGGCAGAATCATTTCTATCGGCTCTATGTGGGGAAAGATTGGCGCCTCCTGCGAGGTACATTATTCTGCCGCCAAAGCAGGGCTCCGCGGCATGACCATGGCGCTTGCCAAAGAACTCGGACCGTCCCAAATTACGGTGAACTGTGTGGAGCCCGGTTTTATCGACACCGAGATGAATCGCGCATTGGATAGCGAAACTCGTCTGGCTCTTTGCGAAGAAACGCCGCTGTGCCGACCGGGAACGCCGAATGAGGTGGCAAACGCGGTTTGCTTTTTGGCATCTCCCAAGGCGTCCTTTATTACCGGGCAAATTCTTGGTGTGGACGGAGGCTTTGCCGTATGAAGTTAAAAAAACGCTGCCGTATTTTGATATTGGCGGTTTGCATTGTATTTGCGGCGGGAGGCGTCCTGTATCTGCACGGGGAATGGTGGTTCCCAAGACTGCAACAGCTGCGCGGATATGAGCCGCTTGCACTTTCGGAAACGGCATTGGAAGGCGAAACAATACATTGGACACTGACTGCGTTGCTTGCGCAGGAAAACGTTACACGTTCCGATAATCTTCTTTTGGTCAATGCTTCTCACCCGCTTCCCGAAGGATATCAAGCCGAATTGACAGAATACAACGGAGCCAAAATGTATCCGCCGATGAAAGAGCCTTACATCGCTTTGCGCGATGATGTGCAGAAAAAAACCGGCGTTCGTATTTATGTGGCAAGCGACTACCGTACGGCCGAAGAGCAAGCCGATATTTTGGCATCCTCGCAAAGCGGGATTGCCGCCAAGGTGGGATGCAGCGAGCATGAAGCGGGACTCGCGCTGGATGTTTATGCGCCGCATTTTGACGGTGAATCGTTTTTGCGTTCATGCGCCGGACGGATGATCAATCGAATTTGCGGAGAATACGGCTTTATTTTGCGCTATCCGTATGGGAAAGAAGAGATTACGGGGATTCATTATGAGCCGTGGCACCTGCGCTATGTGGGAGCGCCGCATGCACAATTGATGATGCGCAGCGGACTGACATTGGAGGAATATATTGATGCACTTTCCCCCAATGTATGGTATCAAAGCGAAGGGTATTTGATTGCGCGTCTCTCTCCCGATGCGTTCGTTCTTCCCGCACATTTTTCATCCTGCGATATTTCTCCCGACAATACCGGATACTATATTGTAACCCTATCTTAATACCGCACGTTCGCGTGCCGTATCCGTGCCGCCTTGCTGCGGCATAAAAAGGAGGAGCCCGTGTTCAAAGAAAAAATTTTTCAAATGAAGAGCATAACCGATGCACTGCCGCAAAAATTAGATCTGCGGTTCCATTTGTGCGGTACCACATATCCCAACAAAAGTTATGTGATAAGCCGTCCGAATTCCTCGGTTTGTTGTATTGAATACATTGTTGCCGGAAAAGGCTATGTCCGTTTAAACGAACGGCAAAGCACACCCGTAGCGGGCGACACCTATTTTTTGCCGCAAGGGAGCAATCATTTTTACGGCAGTGATCGCCGTGAGCCTTGGGAAAAAATATGGCTGAACTTTTCCGGCACCGCCGTGGATGCGTTCATAAAGCTTTACGGCATTGATCAAACCCTCCTGTTTAAAGGGTTGGATACATCCGATTTGTTGTTGAAGTTTCAATACTATGCTTCGCGTCCGGTTACCGAAAGCACTGCCGAAAAATGCACCGCTTTGCTTATGCAGCTCTTTTTCAGAATGTCGCAGGCATTGAATGAAGAAAAGAAAAAAAGCATGGCACCCGTACAAACCATGCTTGCTTATATCGACCAACATGAAACCGATGCGCTGCGTTTGGAGCAGCTTGCCAATGCCTGCCAAAAATCCACCTCACAGGCGGAACGGCTTTTTCGCGCCGAAATGGGCATTCCGCCTTACCGTTACATTTTGAACCGAAAAATAGAGCTTGCCTGTCAGCTTTTAACCGAGACCGGCATGTCTGTACGGGATATTGCTTCCTATCTTTCTTTTGAGGA